>CAIPSZ010000097.1 GCA_903867845.1 Candidatus Kerfeldbacteria bacterium
ATATTGGTTGCTTACATGAAGGCACAGCACAAACGACTCCACTTGGTGGAATACTGCTGCAAGAGCTGCGTCATCGCGTACGATTAGAACTAAGCGTACACCTGGCTAAGGTGTGAATTCTCCTCGTGATAAGGAGACCCATCTCGCCCTGAAGCGAAGACTCTCTCGCAGACATTGTGCCTGCCATTCATTCAGCCAAGGCTGATGTACCAACCAATTTGGAATTCGGACGTGGGGGTGAGTCATCTGACTTGCCCTCCTTTTATTATCCAGTGCTACACTGTACCCATGCAACAATGGTTTCTAGGTATTGATGGTGGTGGCACGAAGACCGAGGCACTCCTTGGTCCGGATCATCGTCACGTGACGTGGGGGAACGCGGGCCCATCGAACCCACGCGCCATTGGCATTGCCGTTGCCGCGCAAAATGTCCGTATAGCAATTCTTGCCGCTGAAAAAAGTTCTGGCCGTCATCGACCGTATAAAGCAGTCATTGGTCTTGCCGGGATGGATACGCCGAAAGACGTGACAGCAATGTATCGCACACTTTCAAAAGCGCTTCGAGGAATGTTGATGCCAGGATGGAAACTCGTGAATGATATTGTCATTGCGCTCCGTTCGGGCACTGAGGCGAAGCACGGTGCGGTGATCATTGCCGGCACGGGATCAAATGGTTTTGCGGTTGGGCCAAAGGGCATTGCCCGGGCAAGTGGGCGTGGGCATCGCCTTGCTGATGAAGGCTCGGGGTACGCACAGGGCCTAGCGGCATTGCATGCCGTGACGAAAGCTGATGATGGTCGCGGACCGAAAACCTTGCTCACGAAGTACGTACTCGCGCATTTCCAGGTACGCAAACCCATTGAGCTCATCCAGATTGTGTACCAGCCGAATTTTGGGAAGCCAAGCATTGCCGCGCTCGCACCGTACGTGCAGTTCGCCGCGGAGCGTGGGGACAAGGTGGCACGAGAAATTCTCAAAACCGCCGCGTATGAACTTGCGCTCCTCGCGACCACCATCATTAAGAAAAGTGGTTTACAACGGAAATCGTTCCCGCTCGTTACCGTCGGCGGGATATTCAAGTGTCCGATCATCCTTCCCACGCACTTCCGTAGTGTGGTGAAGCAGGCAGCGCCGAACGTGCAGTTCATCCGGCCAAAGTTGCGGCCAGCCTTGGGGGCGTGGAAAATGGCCGGCGGCTGATGAGCGACCAGCCAATCTTTTCGGTCAGTGAATTCGTCCAGACGTTTTCTGGCGGGGAAACCTTGTGCGGTTTCCCCGTCCAGCACCACCCCTTCCCTTTCGGAGTCGCTGCGTCAGTCGTCGGACAAGCCAAGCTTGATCCTCCTCTTTCCTTGCGACGGTCTCGGGAAAAAAGTAGTTACTATGTCTGAAATGGCAATTTTTTCAGTTAGTGAGTTTGTTCAAGTTCTCAAGGTGCACTTGGGCCGGCTTGGCGAAGTGGTGGTGGAAGGCGAAGTGGCGGACTTTCGCGGGATAAGCCGGGAGACGTTAGTCTTCTTTGAGATAAAAGATGAAGGCAGCCGCTTGCGCTGCTTCATGCTGGCACATGAACTAGACTGCGATTTGGCAGATGGTCTAGCAGTCCGCGTCACGGGCACGCCGTCCGTATTTGTGAAGAACGGGGGATTGCACTTGCGCGTTTCTAAGATTGAACTGGTGGGTCAGGGCGCTTTGCAGCAAGCTTTGGAAAAGACCAAGAAGAAGTTGGAAGCCGAGGGGCTGTTTGCAACCGAACGCAAGCGGCCCATTCCGGCATACCCAGAACGCATTGGACTCATCACGTCAAAAGACGCAGCGGCACGAACTGACGTGCAGCGCGTACTCAAAAACCGTTGGCCACTGGCAACGGTCGTCTTCTTTCCGGTGGGCGTGCAAGGCGCAGGTGCAATTTCCAGCATTGTTCGCGCTCTGGAGCAGTGCCAGAACTATGAAATCGACGTCCTCATCCTGACGCGCGGTGGCGGGAGCTTGGAAGATTTGCAGGCATTCAATAGCGAGCTCGTTGCCCGGGCGATGTTCTCGTGCAGCGTACCCATTGTTTGCGGCGTTGGTCATGAACGGGATTGGACCATTGCCGACCTCGTTGCTGATGTTCGGGCGGCCACACCATCAAACGCGGCAGAAATTGTCAGCCCGGATCAGCAGCAGATTCGTACCGATGTCGATATGCACGTTCGGACAATGGACGATGGCTGGCGCCAAGTTCTTGGGGAAATTCACGATCAGCTCCACCACCTCACGCGCGACCTGGCCGAAGTGGTGCAGGGGACTATCCAGGGCATTCACGCGGCACGTCTACGCGCGATCCAGGCATTCTCTATGGTCATCCTGCAAACGGGTGAACGTCTTACGTCGGTAACGAAATTACTTCGCTCACTTTCTCCGGTCGCCACGTTAGAACGCGGGTACTCGCTCACCATGAAAGACGGTAAGGTGCTCAAAGAGGCAGGCGTAGTGCAGAAAGGCGATCGCTTGCAAACCCGGCTCAAGCATGGCACACTTCGCTCTACCGCAGACTAACTATGGCCAAAAAAGCTAAATCATCGTTTGCCCAAGACTTTGCTGAACTGGAACACCTGGCCCAGAAATTTGAAGCTGGTGCGTTCGACGTGGAAGAAGGCTTGGCCGACTTCGAGCGCGGGATGGCACTGGCCAAGCAGCTGAAGGATCGGTTGAAAGTGGTCGAGCAAAAAGTGGAAACGATTAAAGCGAAGTACAAGCACGGGGAAGGGGAGTAGTATGATTCTCATTGATCTCACCCAGAAAATTATTGATGAAGTGTACGGCATTTTCGCCGATGCAGCCGGTTTGACGCAGCGTCAGTCACCACCACTCGTCGATGTACGGACTGCGTTAGAATCCGAAACGCGACGCTACATTGTGCAAGTGGCTTCTGGTGACGAGCTGAAAGCAGAACTCTGGTACACGCAGGATCCCAACAAGAATCTCATTTTCAACTTCGCCTTCCCCACAGATTTGAGTAAGGCGAATTTGGAGCGTGCCGAAGCCGCGAAGGCGACGTTCGACGAGCGATTGCAGCAGTACCTAGTCGATTACTACCTGTAAGTGGTATAGTAGGGCCGTATGCGACGCACCCTTTCACGCGCACTCCTACTCACCGCTGTCTTTGCGGGCGTGGTTGGGCTTGCCGCGTGTGGGAAGAGTTCCAATACCAATACGGGAAACCACGCAAATGTGAACCTCCAGCCAAATCCCGGATTAATCCTTGGCATTTCACCTAAGGTTGGCCCAGCGGCGGGTGGCACGGAAGTAACGATCACCGGCAACAATTTCATTGGCACGCCGCAAGTGCTCTTCGGTACAGCGGCCGGCACAAATGTGAAAGTCGTGAACGATAAAAAGATAACGGTGACGAGTCCGGCTGGAACGAAGGGCGCGAAGGTAAATGTCGTGCTGAAATCTGGCGATGGCCCAACGTCTACGTTACAGGGCGGGTTTACGTACCAGTAATCGATTGCGAATCGGTACGTGCAGGGGCCCTGCGCTGGTTTGCCATCCACAGCATTTCTGCTAGGCTCTGTTCTCGCATAACGTATGGCTGCATCACGCTCTGACTACCGAAAGTACCGTCTTCTGGAAATTTTGCCCGGCGCAACCGTGTGGCTCACGTTCGCCCTGGCGATCAGTTTTTCTTTTTGGAAACCGCTGTGGGTGATCGTCTTCATCATCGTCTTTGACGCACTCTGGCTCATCCGCATTTCGTACTTGCTCATCTTCCTGCTCACGTCGTACCGCAAGTTTCGCGCCGAGAGCAGCCGGGATTGGTACAGCATGGCGAAGGTCCTGCCTGGTTTTGATAACCTGATTCACCTTATCTTCCTGCCCACGTACAAGGAACCCGAGGCGGTTATCGCGCAAACCCTGGACGGGCTCACGCGCATCCAGTACCCAGCGGAGAAGCTGTTCGTGGTGCTGTGCGGTGAGCAGAAAGACGAAGTGAACTTCCGCGCCATCGCCGCAAAGATGGAAGCACAGTACGGCAAGCGTTTCTTCCGCTTCCTCATTACCGTGCACCCGTCGGGCGTACCGGGCGAAGTGCCGGGGAAGGGTTCGAACACGGCGTACGCTGGGCGGCTCGCTAAAGAAGTTATTGACGAGCTGCACATTCCGTACGAGCACGTCATTGTCTCGAGTTTTGATGTGGATACGGTCGTCCACCCGCAGTACTTTGCGTGCCTAGCCTTCCACTACCTTACGGTACCGGATCCCACCCACGCCAGCTACCAACCCTTGGCGGTGTACAGCAACAACGTGTGGGAGTCGCCATTCCTCATGCGCGTCGTGGCTATGTCCACCACCTTCTGGCTCATGACCGAGCAGATGCGACCCGAACGGCTGTTTACCTTCTCCTCGCACTCCATGCCGTTCAAAGCCCTGGTCGACGTGGGTTTCTGGCAGAGCGACATTGTCACCGAGGACTCGCGTATCTTCGTCCAGGGGTTCATCGAGTACGACGGCAACTACCGCGTCGTGCCGCTCTTCATTCCGCTCTCTATGGATACGGTCATGAGCCAATCCTTAGGGCAGAGTTTGCGCAACCAGTACAAGCAGCAGCGTCGCTGGGCATACGGGATAGAGAACTTCCCATTCATGGTCTGGCACTTCTGGGGCAACCACGCAATTCCCTTTGTGAAGAAGTTCCGCTACCTCTTCAACCAGTTTGAAGGTTCGTTCGCTTGGTGCACCACGCCTATCCTCATCTTCATCCTCGGGCGTCTGCCCATAGCCGTAGCGAATCACCGGCACCTTACCGCGGCGATCTCGCAGAATACGCCGCATATTCTCTCGCTCATGATGTCCGTGTCCCTGGTTGGCTTGCTCGCGTCTGCGGTCATCAGCCTCACCTTGCTGCCACCGCGCCCGGCGAGCGCGCCGCGCTGGCAGTGGGTGATGATGCTGGTGCAGTGGGTGTTCTTCCCAGTGACCATGATCCTCTTTGGCTCGGTACCCGCAACCGAAGCGCTGACTCGGTTGATGTTGGGTAAGTACCTAGGCTTCAATGTCACCGAGAAGTACCGCAAGCACGTGTAAGAAAAACCCACGTCCAGGACGTGGGTGTGGGATGTAGCCTACGAATTCAACTGGAGGCGAGCATTTGTTGCTGCGTTTGTGTTCGGGTACTCGCGGATCGTGCGCTCCCAAAGCTTCACCGCCTCGGCGTCGCTATTCTTTTCGTAGAGGCGAAGCTTGCGAACGAGTTTCCCTTGGTTGAGCAGGATATTCGCCGAGATTTCGTCCGTGAAGAACTCGGGCTGACTCAGCGCGCAGGTCTGGAGGTGGGCCAGGATATCCCAGGCGCGCTGCCAGTAGTACTTCTTCTGATCTAAGCGGTCACCTTCCTGCAAGAGGTTCGCGGTCAGGAATTGCACGCGCAAATCATTGGGGTACTGGCGGGCGAGCGAGTCGCAATCGTCGAAGGCTTGAGTTGCACGGGTCTTAGTGGCACCATTGATTTTCGGCCACCAGCCATCCTTACTCGCCCGTAATGCTCGAGCAATGCACTCATACGCCGCGAGTTGAGGCGACGGCGTAGTAGCGAGCGCTGTGCGCAAGTAGTAGAGTGCAGAATCTGCGTCGCTCCGTCCGTCGCTTGACTGCTTGAGGAAGATTCGATTAGTAAAGAGGATGCCAAGCGTGGCGTATGTTGAGTCCGTGCGGGGGAGCGCGCGGATAAGGCTATCGGCAATTGGGCCCGCATTCGTGCAAAGCAAGTCTTTTTGTGCCGTAGCAGGAGTCCACAGTGCAATTGTACAGAGGATAATGCGAACGAACATTGTACGTCCTTTCTCTCGTTCGTTTTTGTATTTCCGCTGAGTGTAGTGCGGTTTCCTATTACTAGTCAAGCCTAAAAAAACCCGGTACACTTGGCGTAGCTATGCGTAAATTCCTGGGGGTGCTTTTCATAGTGGTCACAACTGTTCTCGGACTCGTCCTCGGCGTCGTGTGGTCCGTGCGCACGTCGCTCATTGGGAGTAGCGCCCCAATCACTACGGCGTTACGCAACGGGCGCGTGTACGACCGCGCGCTCAACGAACTCTTGCCGCAATTCGTCAACGACCCATCGCGCACCGGATCCATTCTGGCAAACGTGCCGGTTTCCGCTGCGGACCTCACGACCATCGTGCAGCAGACCATTACTGCGAATTACCTGCAGCAACAGGTGGAGAGAAGTTTGGGCGTGGCATTCGACGTGGTGTACGGACGTACGAACGTGCAGACGATGGATTTTGTGATCCCGCTGCAGGATGTGAAGCGACGACTTCCGATCGCCATTCAAGATCGACTCGCTGCTGAACTGCGCGCGTTACCAGTGTGTGCCACTGACCAGCTTGCGGACTACCAGAAGCGTAAGGATTTGAACAGCGCGCTCCCACCGTGCCTGCCGAAGGGCACGGACGTGCAGCAGCTCATTGCCCAGTCTGGAAAAATTACCGACATCACCAAAAACATTCCCGAAACTCTTGACGTGGGGAATGCGCTCCGCACGGCGCAGCCAGATTCTTCTGGGCATACCCCAGAGCAGAGTGTTGAAAAAATACAGTCCGCAGTGCGCCTTGGCATGCGCGGGTTATGGGGCGTCACGGTACTCTGGTTGCTCATTGTACTCGGTACCGCTGCGCTGTTCATCCCGCACTGGCGTCGCGTGCTGCAGTGGCTCGGCGCGAGCCTGGCATGTGCCAGCACCCTCTTCCTTGCCGGAACCATTGTGGGCTGGCAAGCGGTTCCAAAAACCCTTACGGCCCACGATCAGTTCGGGCAGGTGATTGTCACCATCTTCCAACCCGTTGGTCGGGAGCTGGTTGGCGATGTGTACCACCGCATGCTGCTCATCGCGAGTCTTGGCATTATTTTGGCAATCGCAAGCTTCGTTGCCGCGTACTTCTTGCCAAATGCGAAGCGCTTGAAGTCCTAGGCACTTCTGGGTAGACTACACCCCATGGAACCAACCCCACCGAAGAACGTTGCTCGCCGTCGCATGCCACCCATGGAGGTATCACTCTTTTTACTGGTGCTCGTCATCGTGCTTTACGGTGCGCTGGGCATGTTCCAGAACTTCTGGCAGCAACGGCAACGCGCTACTACGTACCAAGCCGTCTTCCTGACGAATGGTCAGGTCTACTTTGGCAAGTTGCAGGGAAATGGCCGGAATGAAGTGCTCTTGCAGGATGTGTACTACCTCCAGTCCGCTGGAACCGTGCAACCCGCCTCTAGTCAAACGACGTCGGCGAACGCGAACGTCAATACGAGCCCAGCAAATACGAACACCCCGCAGTACTCCCTGGTAAAGCTCGGCCAAGAGCTCCACGGTCCCACCGATCGGATGTACATCAATCGCAGTCAGGTGCTGTTCACCGAAGACCTGCGGAGCAACTCCCAAGTCGTCCAGGCAATTCTGAACACCGGGAAGAAGTAGGGAAGTCTCCCTCGTCGGAATGTGTTCCGGCGGCTTTTTGTTATCCACAGGGGTTTTGTAAGAGAACCCAGGCAGTCCCGTAAGCGAGAAAAAAGCTTAGGGAAAACCCCCTTGCCAAATTGGCTAGGGTGTTGCATGGTTGACGTGAGCAGGAAAGTGGTGTAAAATGGTGACACAGGGTGAAAAGTGGATAAAAGTGGGGATAAGCCTTCGGCCCTGTGGATAAGTATTTTCCCGCACACACCTATGTTCATCGGCGAGTACCAACACGGCGTAGACGAAAAGGGGCGGCTCGCCGTCCCGGTGAAGTTTCGCGAACGCCTCCACCACGGCGCTGTGGTCACTCGGGGACTGGATCGCTGCTTGTTCGTCTACCCGCAGCGGGACTGGCAGCAGCTGGCCGACAAACTCTCCAAACTCCCCATCTCGCAAGCGAACACCCGGGCGTTTGCTCGGCTCATGCTCGCCGGCGCCATGGAATTGGAAATTGACAAGCAGGGCCGCGTTATCCTGCCAGACTACTTGCGCAAGTACGCCAACGTGAAGAAGAAGGTGGTGGTTGCCGGCTTGTACAATCGGTTGGAAATCTGGGACCAGGCCGCATGGGAGAAGTACAAAGCCGGTACGGAGAAGACCTCGACGGATATTGCAGAAGCCCTGGGTAACTTGGGCGTGTAACGGTTCGCGGGCGCCATGCTTGCCCACGAACTTGTCCTGAATCCGAACGAGGTGAGTGGTTCAGGGCACACACCCGTTCTCTTACAAGACGTCCTTCGCCTGACTGCGCCGCAGCCTGGGGAGCACGTCATTGATGCCACGCTTGGTGCGGGTGGCTACAGCCGTGCTTTCCTGGACGCCATTGCGCCGGACGGCACGCTCCTCGGCATTGACCGAGACGCACCGCTCCTGCAGCGCGTCACCAAAGACTTCAGCATCTACGGGTCGCGCGTGCAGCTCGTGCACGGTTCGTTCGCAGCGCTTGCGAGCATTGCCAAGAATTTCCCAACGCCAGACATCATCGTTGCGGACCTTGGCCTCTCAAGCGTTGCGCTCGATACCCCCGAAAGGGGATTCAGCTTTCTGCAGGATGGTCCACTGGACATGCGCATGGACCAGTCCACGGGCGAATCTGCGGCAGACCTGGTGAATCGCCAGACTGAATCCAACCTCGAGCACATCTTGAAAACTTTTGGGGAAGAGCCGCACAGCCGGCAGATTGCCCGCGCCATTGCCAAGCACCGGGCGGAGCAGCCGATCCGGACGACGCAGGACCTGGCCACGGTCATCGACGACGCGTACCGGAAAATCCTCCACGCGCCAGCCGGACGCAAACTCTGGCTCACGCGCGGCCTGCATCCTGCCACGCGCACCTTCCAAGCCTTGCGCATTGCCGTGAACCACGAGTTGGAACAGCTCGAAGCGTTCCTCCCCGCTGCATTCACACTCCTTGGTCCGGGCGGCCGGCTCGCGGTGGTGAGCTTCCACTCGTTGGAAGATCGCATCG
>CAIPSZ010000098.1 GCA_903867845.1 Candidatus Kerfeldbacteria bacterium
GCGGTTGGTGGAATTGTGGCGACGAGCGATGGTTCAGCGTACACCTGCACGCTCAAAGCCAGCATGCTCATAGCACCAGGCTCAGCGACAATGCGCTCGGCAACTTCTTGCTGGACGAGCAGCGTCATGGACGTCGGCGGTTGCTCGGCTTCGAGGAAGCGATGGAGGAAGAGCGAGGTGATGTGGTACGGCAAGTTCGCCACCACTTTGTACGTGAATACTTTTTCGGGAAATGCATCCAACATGGAACGGATGGGTTCGTGCGCGGCATCGGCACGAATGACCGTGACCGCATCGAACGACCGCGTGGTGCGTCGGAGCATGGTCAGCATTTGCCGGTCCAGTTCCACCGCGACGACGTGCTTCACGCGCGTGCCCAATTCTCGGGTGAGCACACCGGTACCCGCACCGACTTCCAGAATGGAATCGGTTTTTTCAAGTGAAGCGGCCTCCAGAATAACATCGAGTACCTCGCGGTCAACCAGAAAATTCTGGCTCAGGGCTGGGGTGGGTGTAATCCCAAACTGCCGCAGTTGCTGCTGCAGGAACGCTTTATCCGCGAGGTCGTAGGTATCGCTCATGCAACAGTCTGCATTGGTGCATCCAGAACACTCGGCGGGGTGAGGCGGCCGTAGAGGAAGCTCGCAAATCCTGCCACGATGAACGCCGCAAACCACCAGGCCATGAACTGCATGAGAATGATGACGAGCACCGCCATGATGAGCTTGCCAATTGCCAAGGACTGTTCGAAGAAAACAGCAATAGCCAGCGGGTCTTCCCGCATACCATGCTCGTAGGTCATGGCCATTTGCGGCACCACGACCAGGTTTTTCGCCGTCCGCCCAGCAGCGTCTAGGCAAACCAGACGTAGGGGTGTGAGCGCCATTCCCGCGCGTACGAACCAAACGATCGCCTGGAGGTACGCGCCCACTTTAAGCGTGCTCTGCTGCGAGTAGCGGTCGACGATTTTCCCAATGAGCAGGGCAACGACGCTCGTGATGAGCGTAGAAATGGCAATGAGCGCGCCGAGTTCCGAGTACTTGCTCACGGCAATGAACGTCAGGATTGGCCAGAGCGTGAGGGCGATGAGCTCCTCACCGTAGCCCCAGTACGCGACGCCAGTTCGACGGTGTGAGGGTTTCCACAGCAGCTTCCAGTATGACTGGTAGGTGAAGGGTTTAGGATCGTACACTTCCTGCAGCTTCAGCAATGGGATTGTGGAAACGAAGAAGAGGATAGACACAATAATGAAGAGTGCGCCGAAGCCAAAGAAATTGAGGACTAGCCCACCGAAAATTGGGCCCAGTACGGTCGTCAGCGCATTCAAAGTCAGCAATCCAGAAACTTCCCGACCGCGCTGCTCCCGTGCCGAGAATATAGCGAAGTCCGCGTGGTACGCCGGCCAGTACAAAGACTTCTGGATGGCGAAGATGAGTGGTGACAGAAAAATGAGCCACGGCGCGTACGGCAGGGCGAAGAGTGAGAGGTAGTACCCAATGAAAAAGAATTGACTGACGAAAATGGCATGCTCGAAGCCAAGCCGCGCAGCAATCCTGCCGCCAACGGGTAGCAGGACTGTGTAGAGCAGGTACACCACCGCGTAGAAGAGGAGAATGCGCGCGATGCCATAGCCGCGAGTGTAGAGGTAGATGGGCTCGAAGAGTGCGACGGCTGACGTCGCAAAGTCCATGACCCCAACCGAAAGGTAGAGCTCGCGGAGTTCGTGGCTAGGGTGCTTGGAGAAGTAGTGCGGGAATGTGGCTCGAAGCCGGTTGAACATGGGGTTAGTTTTACGCCTTTTTCTTTGCTTTGCTGCGGAGCGGATTCGCGACGGCTTTCAATGCGATGGTAATACTGCCCTGACGGGTGATTGACGGTGGCGTTGCCGTGCAATCAATAATGGTGGACGGTGGTTCCTCGGGAATTTCACCAGCGTCGAGAATCAGGTCGGGCTGGATTGGTTCAGTTTGGAAGTGGCGCATGACCTCTTGGCCCGAGTAGAGCACGCCTTTGCCCGAGATGTTCGCGCTGGTGCAGGTAATGGGCCGGTCCAAGCCGCTAACGAGCGCGTGCGCCACCGGTTGGCTGGATTGGCGTACCGCCAGACCCGGTTTGCCCAAGATGAGTGCCGATGGCAAGGTATTGCGGAACGGCAGGATGAGCGTGAGCGCGCCCGGCCAGTGCTTCTTCACCAGCTGGCTGGCGAGCGCATCGAAGGTCACGTAGCGCTTGGCCATGGTCAAATTTGCCACGAGCACGGGCAACGGCTTCTGCACGCGCCGCTTCACCACGAAAATTTTCCCTATTGCTTCTTCATTTGATGCATCAACGGCCAAGCCATACGCGGTTTCCGTTGGATACGCCACAATCCCGCCAGCCATGAGCACGCCCAGCGCACGCTTGATGAGGTCGGGTTGCGGGTGCGTGCGATTAATGCGGAGAATTTCCATAGGTTTACGTGTTTGGGGAAAGGTAAGCCCTTGCCGTCCGGGTGGTCAGATCCCAACCCAGGGGCTGGAAGTCTTCGCCGTACTTCTCGTGGAGCCGCAGCATCGCTTCGGCAGCGGCATCTTCGAGATCAATCTTGAGTGCCGTGGCGACGGCTCTGGCAACCGCGTGCATCACCTGGTCGCGCTTGAGGTCAGTGGTGAAACCAGTTGCAACGTTTACCCGGGTAAGCAGCGTAATGAGCGTGAACAGCATGTCTTCCACATCAGCGCTCGCTACGAGCGTCAGTGGAGCGGCCATGCTCTGCCCTTCAGGGATAACGTAGATTGGCAGTTCTCTACGTGCCCACTCGAACCCGGTGATCTTGGGCAACGTTTCCAACGCCGGGACAATGATCTCGTGGTATGCCCGCTCAAAAACCTCGCCCTGGTACACCAGATCCTGCCACGCTTCGCTGAACGGCTTCTCGCCCTGGTACAGCCGCTGCGCGTAGTCGTGGTTGTAGATGAGTTCGGCCGCTGGGGTCATGGCACTAGTGTACAGGCCTCACGCACCTTCGAGAAGACGCGCTTTCATTTACTGTGTCAATCGCGTTTCATCTTCAAGTTCGGCGCGTTGGGATGGTGACAATGAGGCCAGAAAATCTTCCTTCGCATTTTCACGCATTTCCACATCCCGTTCTACGACTCCATCCTCAATGAGATTTTGTGAACCCTTCCCATACTTCTCCGTTAAGTACGCTACGCGTGCGTGTTCTGCCTTGAATGGGTCAAACGTAGGATCATTCTTATGAAAAAACTCAAGCACAAGGGCAAAATCCTTTGGGTGTTCGTCCTGCATCCAGTCGGGGAAGAGAATTGTGTACTTCACAATTTCGGCCCAGTACTCTCGAGCTTTCCTATACTTCTCAATTTGCGGATCGGGATCTTTAACGTGATCAATGTACCCCTGAGCGTCTTTACCTTCGGTAAGTTCTGCGCCAACCCCGTGGACAAAATCAGCGCTCTGCAAGCGTTCCAGAACCCTTTGCAGGAGCTGGTAGCGCTCCGCCAGGGAGAGGTCTGCATCAGTCTCCCAATCATTCAGGTGGGCAACTTCGTGCGTGCCAACCGCGAAAACCGAATCAAGGTAATTCCGAATCTCCTGTTTGTTCGTGTGGAACCCTTGGGGGAAGGTGATGCGAATCTCATCGCTCGCGGGTGCGGCATTACCCAGCTCCATACCCATTAATGCCCCGCTGTGAGTGTAAAACTTTGTACCTACAGCATTTACCGAAAAATTCTTTACTTCACCGTTAATGTAGTTTTTCGGTAAAAATTTCCCATCTTGGAACAACCCCCGAAGATCCTCTTCAGTTAACCCAAGTTCCTCTTGCCCATGGAATTCTGGTTCTGCTCGTACCGAATCGTGCCGCTCGCGTGCGCGAATATCTCCGTAGGCAACATCTTTAATGTTGTCGCCAACGATAAATTGAAGATCGTCGCGCAACTTTCGTTCCACGTCACCGTGCTGGTCATCTTCTGGGTACTGTTTATTATACGATTCCACGTTTTGTTCAATGCCTTTGTACATTCCTGCTCCGAGTCCGGTCGCCGCAAAACCGTAAATCGCCAAGCGCTTGAGCTTGCGTATGACGCTATTCGTA
>CAIPSZ010000099.1 GCA_903867845.1 Candidatus Kerfeldbacteria bacterium
ATCGCCGACGCTCATTCTTCATCTTCACTTGTGGGGCTTACCGCATTGGCCCAGCTCGAAAGCGTAGTTCAAGCGGAGCTAATGGAAAACCCGAAGAATTAGCCTACGACGGGCAGTACCACTGTGCGGACGAAAAAGAGCAAAGCGACCGGTAACAACCCTGCGCCTCTTCAAAGACCCCTCCACCGCCGAGGGGTCATTTTTTAATCTATTTCTTCGTCACGTAAAAAAAGTCTTTGCTATACCCGGTGAGGTAGGCTTTGGAACCGTCCTTAAGATCTTTCGTGAGCGTCGTACTCGCATACGTCCCGGGACCGGTTGGCTCAAAGAAGTTGAAGCGCACCCAGTTTGGGTTGATATCAAGCTGGAGTGCGCTTGCCGCGCCGGCCATTTTCAAGGCTTGCCCCAGGGTTTGCGGCGTCAGGCTGTTGCCTACGGCAAAAAGTAAGTTCCCATTTGCGGTCAGACCAATCCCCGACCGCCAGGTAATGATGTCACTAGAAAAAGTACGGCCCCACAATTTTTTATTCAACTCATTAAGCGCAACGACCTGGCCGTTTTCTACCAAAATTGGGCAGTTCTGCCGGATGAAGGCAACATTCGAACCCAGTGATTGGCCAGAGTAGTTCACAATCTTCAAGCTGCCATCGACGTACCCAACGAGCGTGCCAATATTCTGCTGCAGCGGCACGTACGTCGTCGAACCAATCCGCATGCCGTACTGCCCATCTCGGTACTGGAAACCCCCGTCGAACGCAGCGACCAGCGTGTTGCTCTGAATCGTCTGCTGTGGGATTATCCCTGGCCCGGGCATGCCAATAGGTCCGCCGGGCTGCTTCGTTCCTGCAACCGCCGAAAGCCGGAGCTTACTCATGTCTAGTTGAATGATGGTCACAAAGGCGTAGGACCGGAGTGGGTCGGGCCGGACAAAGGTGTACGCAGCAACCGTCTGGTTGGGAAATTGGGAAAGCGCCTTCACTCGCCAAACTCCTTCATGCGCGATTGAGGGAAAGCTGACGAATTGTGGTATTGTCCGAACAGTTAATGTCCCTCCATTGCTTGATAACGCATCGGTAGTCGTCGTCGCAAGAAGTGGACTCACCTGTGTCTTCCCGTTAGCAGTTATACGCTTCGCCGCATCTGATGTATTGAAGAATGCTTGCTCCATGGCCAGCACTATCCGAGGCCCGAGTATTGGGCGGAGCACGTTATCCGTGAAGTTTGCTGCCGCACTCGTATCGAACTTGATGAAGAGCACTCCAGCGATAAGCAACAAGAACACCCCACCACCAAGGTATACGAAAATCCTTTGAAGTTTATGTTTACGACGCATTTGGCTTACCGGCAGTTTCGCCCGAAGCATGTTGAAGGGTGGCATGACAAATACCAAAAAGGGGGGAATTGCTACCTCTACTACAATTTTCCCCCCGGTTCTTACACACCGTTTGGGTAATTCCCCTACGCCTTTTGGATAGTACTCGCTTTTACGTCATGCGCTTCGCCCACCGACGATCCAGGTACACGTACTTCCACCAAAACCGTCCAAGGAAAAAGCCGCCAGTGGCACCAAGAATAGGCAGGATGATTTGTATTGCTGGATGGAGCGCGCAACCCCAGTACCAGTGCACGGCATACCCAGTCCGTTCAGCCCAGGCAAGGTACTGTGTTTCAATGATGATATGCAGGAAGATGCTTAGCATGACACCGAGCACCGTCGTCGCGATCAGGTACGTGACGTGCTTCGCTTTCGTTGGTTTTGGCGGGGCGTTCAGGAACATGCGTACAGTGTAGCAAATAACCCATTGACTGGTGAGTTTCCCAGGTGTAGGCTAGCGAACCACACCGAAACTGTTCATCCACAACACCCAAACGAAAGGAGGGTACAGGTATGTACCGTCGGGTGATTTCCATACTCATCGTCGCTGCTGTTGCGCTGTTCATCGTTGGCTGCAACCAGGGGAAAATTGATACCCTCAACGCCCAGGTTTCCAGCAAGGACGGAACGATCGTTCGCATGAGCACCGAAGCAGCCGACCTTCGCAGCACAAACGCCCAGTTTGCGACCGAGAATACCCAGCTCAAGCACGAGCGCGATAGTCTACAGAAGGTTACCCTGGCGCAGGGCAAAGAGAACGCTCACCTGAAGAAGGCGCTCGCCCAACAGAAGGTCGCATTTGACTCTGCAAAGTCCACCTGGCAGGCAACCGAATTCGCCTACAAGGAAAAGTTGACGCAGTATGTGGACCAGATCGCCGACCTTACCAACCAGCTAGCCGCCTGCAAGGAAGACACGACGAGGCTCATGCAGGCCGTGGTAAAGCTCGAGGAGGAGAACCGAATTCTTAAAGAGTGGTTCCCCTACGAAGAGCATATGGCGAATCGTGGCTGGCTTGCGAAGCTCTTCGGGGGCGATAAAA
>CAIPSZ010000100.1 GCA_903867845.1 Candidatus Kerfeldbacteria bacterium
ACGGGCACCGGGACCTCTTCCGACCCATGTACCCATCAGCCGACGAGCTGAACGCCGTGCTGGGATCCTGGGACCAACCCTTGAACAAGATGGCGATCTGCATGACCACCGCCTTCGGCACGCACGTCCGGCACCACCCATAGCGTAGGAGCGCGCTGTAACGCCTTTTGCCCTAAACGGAAAATCGCTTCAACATCATCACGCTGAAAATTCTCTAGCAAGGTAATCGGGCAGCGCTGAGCAAAAGCTAGAGCATTCCCTGTCGCGATGAGCGAACGTGTCGCACTAAACGTTAACGTACCTTTTGCAAGGATTATTCCATTGAGTTTCAAATGTCGCTCCCGGGGAAGTACGGTGGCCACCACGTGTAGTAAACCACCGCGCTGCACGCGCACGGCGTGTCGGCTCGTTTGACGTTGACCTGCGTGTAACGTGACCGCTGCTCCGTCGTGGTCAGCGTGAATGATGAGGTACGTGTCAATCACCGCTTCAGCTTATCTACGAGGAGCATTTTTCGATTCTCCAAAATGTCGTACAAGAACCGATCCGTAATGTCATTACGGTACTGGTACTCCTTCTTACTCATCACCGTATACCGAAGGTCATGGTCGAGCTCACGTTGGAAGCGCCGCACGAGACGTCGAAGTTTGAGTCGATTCACCGTTCCGACAATGAAGATGTCTGTTTTGGCTTCCGGTACGTTCGTAAAGTAGCCCGTGAGTACTGCGTAGAGTACATGGCCAATGCTCTGTACCTTCTTACCAAAATCGTACTCCGTCAAAAGTTGCGCCTTCAGGAAGAGCGCGCGCAGCTCTGGGTAAATGGAAGCTTGAGCGTTCATGTGAAAACGTGCTTGCCCGTCTTCAGTGTCACCAGATTCAACGAGGCCAATCTCTTTCAGGCGGTGGAGTTCGGCACGGACTGCGGCTGGGGTAAGCCGAAGCTTTCGCTGTAATTCTGGTACGGCGTACTGGTGCTCGGGATTGAAAATGAGCACCCGGAGGAGGGCGTAACGCGTGGGGGTGGCGAAGAGATTTTGGAGCATAGAGGATGGCTCGCCGGTGAGGGCTCCCTGTAGTATACTTTGAGCACTTGACACGAACAAGGAACCACATGGGCAGCATCGAAAAACTGCTGATTTACGACACGACACGTAGCCGTTCCACCGCGCACGTGTTCATCGCTCACCCCAGTCCGGCTGAAGACCGCGCACTTGGGCAACTGGGTTTTGTCGCGGAACTTGGTACGAATGAACGTATTTTCCAAGAGCTTTTGAGTCGCCTACAGGACTTCCTCAAAGCCGCGTACTACACGTCTCCCGAAGCCCACGCGGACCTTGCGTTCGAGCATACCGTTCAGGCGTGCAATCGGTACGTGAGCGAGCTTGCGGCCGACTTCGGCGCGTCCTGGATCGACCAGCTCTCCATGGTACTCTTCACCGTCTGCGACCAGGAAGTACACTTCACCGATGTTGGCCACCTTCTTGGCTTTCTCATTCACGAGAAGAAAATTATTGACCTCTTAGGCGGACAGCGTGCGACATCGAAGAAGGTAAACCCAATGAAAGTGTTCTCTTCCATTGCCTCAGGGACTCTCCGTGGCAATGATGCAATTTTCTTTGGCACCTCAAATATCCTGGACTACTTCTCCGTGGAAAAAGTTCGACGAACAATTGTTGACGCGCCGCTCGGTGGTGCATCCAGACAATTGGAGACATCCCTTCGAACCGATCCGACGCAAGCCGCTTTTGCAGCGGTCATTCTCCAGCGGCACGCTATACAGGAAATTGAGGTCAATGAAGAGCCCGTTCGTCCGGTGAACATTCCTGGCGCACCCCAACGTTCAATGGAAGCAATGCTCTCACAAAATGCGCAAACGCAAGCACTGCTCACGCCCTCACTTTGGCCGGCAATAAAGCGCTGGGGCGTGCGATTCCTCCGCGCTGCCCGGGTGCGATTCCGTTCTACTATTTTACGAAAACCAACGCGCGTATCCCCGGTATTCGAACAACCAGATGTTGAACCAGTGATCACACGCCCGCGAGCCGGTGTTGTACTCCAACCGGACACCGTGCAACCAATGATCCGATCTGGTAAACCACCAGCGTACAAGCGCATTTCGACTGTCCTATGGGAACGAAGCCGCGCGGCTATCCAGGCAACTCCCAAACTCGTCTCTGCCGTGAGCCGTTTGGCCCACCGGGTAAAACGCGCACCCCAGCAACTCCCAACGAATATCGAGCATCGCATTGAAGACGTACGCAGTCTCCCCCAGCGATCCAAAATGCTCTTCTACGGCACGGTGGTCGTCGCGGTCATCTTCGCCATCACGCTCATTACGATTGGCTTACAGCGAAGTCATAACAAAGCGGTAAAAGTACAGCAGGACAAGCTTACATCAATTCAGCAGGATATCGATCAGGCAAAATCGAGTATTATCTACGGCGACGAAGACCGTGCGCGCACGCTCTTACACGACGCGCAGCAGCTCATTACCGCTCTTCCTACGTCTACGAACAAGACGAAGCGCAGCCAACTCCAGGCCTCACTGCAGAGCGTTCTGGAACAAACGCGTCACGCCATTACCGTTGCGCCCACCGTTCTCGCCAGCCTCTCTACAAACGTCCAGCCGGTTGGCGTAGTCCAACTGGGAAACAACCTCTTCACCGTTGATGCAAAGACGAATGCGATTGCCGAGGTGAGCACGGCGAATGGGAGCGGCAAAGCCTTGGCCACACTTCCAGGTGACATTGGCATGCAGGAGCTCGCGAGCTACGGGAGTGGCGACTTGGTGAGCCTGAGCGCAAACTACGACGTCGTGACGCAAGGAGTGAACGGAAAAGCGGGTACCCGGGTGAAACTCACCCAGCCAACGACCAATGCGAATCTCGTTGGCCTAGCAAGTTACAACAACGCCCTCTACCTGGTTGATATTGCGAATAATGCCATTCTGCGCGCCACGAAAACGGGAACGACGTTTACCGCGGTGAATTGGCTGAAGCAGAGCGAGACACTGGACCAGACAACTGACCTGGCTGTCGATGGCTCGCTCTACGTCCTCCTGAAGAATGGCGAAGTGCGGAAGTACACGCAAGGTCGCCGGGACCAGCTCGCCCTCTCAACTATTGAGCCGCCGCTCACGAGTGGGTTAAAAATATTCGCCGATACCACGGTCCAGAATCTCTACGTATTGGACCCAGCGGGCAAGCGCATTGTTGCCTTCACCAAAGCGGGAAAGTTCATCAACCAGTACGCGAATGATGCCTACGCTAATGCGACGGCGCTCACCGTGGACGAACGCAACCAAAAAATCTACGTGCTCATTGGGACGAACGTCGAAACCACGCCGCTGGTGAAGGCAAAGTAGTAATACTACTCCTCGACGCTTGAGGTGAGGGGAGGTTTTTCGTTTTCCACATCAACGCTCTTGCGAAAGCCAATCCGTTCCGGGGCGTGGAAACCGTCCAGGCGCATGAGCTCGCCCTCCACGATCGTCTCCTCGCCGTACCGGTTGTTAATCCAGTCCAGGGCGCGTGCGAGCGCGGCGGGTTTCCGCTTCTCCAGCAAGGAGAGCTGGCCAGAAACTGGCCGCAGCCGGAACACACCCAGCGCGTAGAACGAGGGCGTCCCCTTGCGCACGCCCTCACCCAGCATAGCCCACACCTGCCGGAAAAGCTGCCGCGTGGTCTGAATTGGATGGTAGACCTTTGTGCTTCCCCCGAGTCCACCCGCCGGTTCAAGACTCACGTGGCTGTACACGCCCTGCGCTTCCAGACCCAGGTCCCGCATGCGCCGGCCGGCGCGCTCGCACAGCCGCATCACCAAGGCTTTGTGGAAGCGTGGATCCCGGTTCCGCACGCGCAGCACGTGGCTGTGGCCAATGGACTTTGGCTGGCGCGGCTGGGCCAGGCCGCCGAGCTCCACGGCATTCACGTTGGCCCATAGCTCGTAGCCGCGGATGCCGAATGCCTCCATGAGATTTACGGGCGACGCGGCCTGGAGCTCGTCCAAGGTGGTAATGCCCAGCTGCTGCAAGTGCGCCGCGGTGGCACCGGCAATGCCCCACGCTTCTTGCACGTCGCGACCTTTCAGGTACGGCGTGAGGTTGCCGCGGTGCAGGATGACCAAGCCACCTTTCGGCGCAGTGTCCCCGCCGAACTTGGCGAGCCAGCGCGTGGGCGCCACACCCATGGAGCAGGTCAGCCACTCCCCGACTTCGTTTTTGATACGTTCCTTAATCTCGTAGCCAAGCTGCGCGCCTGCTTCCAAGGACGGCACGAGCCCGGTGAGATCCAAGAATGCCTCATCAATGGAGTATGGCTCAATACTCTCACTGTACTGGGTGAGGATGCTGAAGATGCGTTTCGTCGTGCTGCGGTACTTGGCCGGATCAACTTCGACGAACACGATGTGCGGGCACAGGCGACGCGCTTCGTCAGCGCGCACCCCCGTCTTCACGCCAAAAGCCTTTGCCTCCTTGGACGAAGCGAGCGCGCACCCCTGACTGGTCATCGTCGCCAGCACGGCCACGGGTTTCCCGCGTAAAAAGGGATTCGCCTGCTGCTCTACCGAGGCGAAGTACGAGTTCATGTCGAGATGGAGGATGACGCGCTGCATAGGATATGACATACTGTGGGTATCGACGTGCTTTCCTCACTGATCACTGTATTCTGAACCGTCCGAGGGGAACGATTTAAAAATTGCTACTTCTAGGAGAGCGCTACGATAGGCTTGGATCCGCATCCAAGCCTTATTTATTGTCCCTGCACTTCCTCCAAAATCCATTCTAGGCTTTCGGGGCTGTACGAGAGCACGTAGGTATTGGCCAAATCCGATACGGCAAAGCACCAGTCATAGCCCTTTCCCCGCCGGCGCTGGTAGACCAGATTCAGGCTGTGGATATCGTACCGCTTGCCGCC
This sequence comes from Candidatus Kerfeldbacteria bacterium, assembly GCA_903867845.1. Lineage (GTDB taxonomy): Bacteria > Patescibacteriota > Patescibacteriia > PEXW01 > PEXW01 > CAIPSZ01. Next base: position 4,919 of record CAIPSZ010000100.1, read on the forward strand.
CCACTCAAAAGCTTTAGGCATCACTTTGGGCCCGTTGAAGTCAACGAAGACGCGAACCTTGGCATGGGGCTGTTCGTGGAAAACCAGCATATGTGTACCCCTTAGTATAACCGAAGAAAAGCCGAAGGTCAACTTGGCACCCTTCTCGTTCACTGGTAAGGTGGGGTCAAAATCAAAAGCTAAAATTTGGAGGCATAATGATCATTTCCACAATTCACTTCGGGACTTCCTCGTTGAGTGCTTTTTTCACCACAGCGCTGGAGTCCCGAGTAAGGTATAAAGTTGGGTTTAGCTATAACGCTACAGAGTTTCTGGATGGAGTTACGACTAGCGCCGCTGAATTCGTCGAAGAAAATCCAGATGTTTGTCTGATTTTCTTTGAAGGCGACATGCGCGAACATGCGCCTACCTTGCATGCAAAAGTACGACAGCTTTTGCCGAAAGCGTTCATCCTCTGGATAGATTACGATGACAATGCTGATTACGACTTTCTCGAAGGTGACGAAAACGCGGCGCTTGACCTCTTTATCGCCACTGGGGAGCCGTGGGGAAAACTGCAAAAAGCGTTAGACCGAATTGCGAACAAGCTGTAACATTCGGCACCATGCAAAAACCCGCCCTCATGTGAGAGCGGGTTTCTTCGTATAAATTTCTTTACTTTAGGGTAACCGTGGCGCCAGCTTCCTCGAGCTTCTTCTTCAGCTCGTCAGCTTCTTCCTTGCTGGCGTTCGCCTTCACCACCTTCGGAGCGGCGTCGGCCATGTCCTTGGCTTCCTTCAAGCCTTGGCCGGTGGCTTCGCGCAGCACCTTGATGACCGCAATCTTGCTGCCACCCGCGCTGGTGAGCTCCACATTGAAGGTGGACTTCTCTTCCGCTTCAGCGCCTGCCGCGGCACCGGCGGCTGGCATCGCGCCCATCATCATGGGGGCGGCGGCGGAAACCCCGAAATTCTCTTCCAGGACCTTCACGAGTTCCGAAAGGTCCAAGACCGAGAGCTTCTCGATCTGCTCGACGAGGGCCTTGAACTTCTCCGGCACCTCGACGACTTTCTGTTCATCTGCCATATGCGTGTGAGTTAATGAGTGAAGTGAGTGAGTGTAGTTATGCGGCCTTCTCGGATTTCGCTTTTAGCACCTGGACAAAACCACGCATTGGTCCAGCAAGGACGCCAGCGAAATTGGTCAACGGCGCTTTAATGGTCCAGACAACCCGGGCAATGAGCTCTTGCTTCCCCGGCAACTTCGCAAGATTCGTCACTTCGGCAGCTGTCATCCAGTTGCCATTCAGGATGCCGCCCATGAACTTCAGGTTCTTATTCGTCTTGGCAAAGGCATGGATGAGTGAGGCAGGCTGCACTTCATCGGCAATACCGAAGGCGACTGCCGCGTTACCGCGAAAAGCCGCGAGCGGTGCAGCGTCTAATCCTGCACTCTCTAAGGCTTTCTTGAGCAAGGTCTTCTTCACCCCGACGAAGGAGACGCCCGCCTCGCGCAAATTCTTGCGCAGTTGGGTATTATCCTTCACGGTCAGGCCATCCGTTGCTGCGAAAACCGCAACCTTCATGGTGCCCACGTGATCCTGGAATTGCTTGAGGCTAACTTCTTTCTGCTGTCGTGATTTTGCCATACAGGATGAAGATAAAAAATTCCGGGGTGGATCCCGGAGACATTGACCAACGCCCCGTAGCGGTAGCTGGTCGGTTGTCCTGCGCTGGATTTCCGCTCCTTTTCAGTGGGGCTACCAGCGGTCTTGGGATACCGTAAAATGCACTCTACCCTACAACCTCTACAGCGTCAAGCCGTAATGCTTGTACCTTTAGCTGGCTTACCTGCCACGAGCTTGCGAAGGTTGGAAAAGTCCGTACCTCGAGTTATGACCACGGTCATCCCCCACTTGGCCGCCCACTTGCTAGCAACGGGATCAAAGGGCACGTTTGCCCCCGGATCCCAACGTGTCCCCACCAAACGCTGGAACTGCTTCCAGGTTACGTGCACGAGTGGCTTCGCATTTTTGTGGGTTCGTGGATCAGCAGTGTACACCCAATCAATATTCGAAAGGTTTAGAATCGTCTTGGCTTTGTACGCCTTGGCGAGGAGAACTGCGTCGTAATCCGTTGAGCTGCCGGGCTTGAATCCTGTTGCGATGATGATTGGTTCAGGAATGCGCGTGTCAATTTTTTTTCGATCCGTGATCAGCTGGGGGTGTGCGTGCTCACGAAAAATTGTACGGAGTAGGTGCGCGTTCAAACGCGTGGAGTGAATGCCGAGCCAGTCTAGATCATCCCGAGTGAGCTTGGTTACTTTTGCCGCTGCGGCTTGGTACCGACGTGCGGTTCGCCCACCACCGACGATGAGGATGAAGCGCTGGCCTTTTGCCACTTGTGCCAGGATGAATTTGCGAAACGCCCTGATGAAGTGGACGTCTAGCTCATCTGGCACAATAAGTGAACCGCCAAGGGAGATGACAATGGGTAATGGTTTCTTGGCCATACTACGGTAAATATTTTGCCTTATTCGCTAAGTGCTCGTCGTAGGTCTTGCTAAAAACCGCGGAACCATCAGCTTTGGTAATGAAGTACAGGTACGATGAATCTTCGGGACTAGCGGCAGCACGAATCGATGACAAACTCGGATTACCAATGGGCCCTGGTGGTAAGCCTTTATTCAAGTACGTGTTGTAGGGCGATGGCGTGGCAAGATCGTCACTGGTGAGCGTTTGAGTGGGCTTGCTCACAACATAGCGGATGGTTGCATCGGACTGGAGTGCCATGCCCATGGTAATGCGTTTCCAGAAAATCCCGGCTGCCACCTTGCGATCGGCGTCGGTCTTCACCTCTTTATCCAAGATACTCGCAAGGGTGATAATCTCGTAGAGCGAATGTCCTGACGACTGGATTTGCGTTGCTAGTGGATCAGCAACCTTTGCTTGGAATGCATCCAGAAATTTCGCAAGGACGTGCGCCGCATCCGCGTGCTTGTAGAACGTGTACGTATCCGGGAAGAGAAAACCCTCCAGCGTTGCTCCGGCGGGCTTCCCGGCTAGGAAGGGGTAGGACTTCCCGGTCACAATGGTGCGGGAATCCGTGGTCTGTACCGAGGTCATGAAATCTTCTTTGGAAATGACCCCAGCACTTTCGAGCAACGAGCCGATGTCTGTGGCAGGAAGATCTTTCGGTGGAACCAAGACTGTAACCGCGTCTACACTTGGCGTTGCGGTGAGCGTGTTCACAACACTGCGTATAGATACCTGCGCAGGCAAGGTGAATGTCCCTGCCTGGAAGCTACTCGTTGCTCCGCTAAATTTTACCTGTAGCTCCATTACCCACGGGTGGGCTATAACCCCTTGCTGCTTGAGCATTGCTGTGATGGCGCGTACGCCCTGGCCCTTTTGCACGGTTACCGATGTTGCGGTCGCAAGTGGCCCAGCGGCGCCGAGCTCCTGGAGGAAAACCACGATGAAAATGATGACCCCCAGGACGAGGGCACCGCAGAGGCTCAAGAGAATGCGCTTGTACATTAGAGCAGGTGCTTGAGCTTCTTGAGCTTCAGCTCATCCACAATTTTCTTCACATCCTGCGCGCGGTCTGCCGGGCAGACGAGGAGTGCATCCTTGGTATCGATAATAATGAGATCCTGCACGCCCGCAGTCGCAATGATGCGCTTGGTGTAGCCGTAGATGAGCGAGTTCTCGGCAGTGCCAATGTGCGTGCCGCGGACCACGTTCACCCGCCGACCTTTCTGCAGGACGTCACGGACGGTGCGCCAGTGCCCCACATCAGCCCAGCCAAGGTCAACCGGCAGCACGTACATGTGCTGGAGTTTCTCCATAATGCCGTAGTCAATGGAGATGGCCTCCATTTTTGGGAACTCGCTCTTGATCACCCGATCCTGCGCGGGCGTGCCAATGGCCTTCTGAATGCGCATGAGGATGGCGTGGTGTTTAGGGAGATGTTTCTCAAAGAGGTTCAGCAGCGTCTGCGCGCGCCAGACGAAGAGTGCGGGATTCCACAGGTACTTCGCACTCTTCAGGTACTTCTGTGCGGTTTTGAAATCAGGTTTCTCCACGAAGCGATCTACGTGGAAGACTTCCTGCTTGCCAATGGTGAATGCTGGCTTTCCCATTTTAATGTATCCGTAGCCAGTCTCGGGGTACGTTGGGGTTATGCCGAGCAGCGTCACGGTATTCGGGTGCTTCCGAACGACCCGTTCGGCGAGCTTCAGTGCCTGGTGGAACGCGTCATCCTTTTCAATGTAGTGGTCCACGTTCGCGGTAACGAAAATTGCTTCCGGATCCAGTTTTGCCAACCATGCCGCAGCGAGGCCCAGGGCTGGCGCAGTATCTCGCTTATCCGATTCGATGATAAAGTGTGATCGAAGAATTTTCGGGAGTTGCCGGGCAATGATCTTTCGCTGCCGTGTATTCGTCGAGACAAAGATTTGGTCATTGCGAAAACCCTTGCGCATGCGGCTGTAGGTTTTCTCGAGCAAGGTGTGCTTGCCCAGGAACGGTTGGAACTGCTTAGGATTGTGCGTGCGGGAAACCGGCCAAAGCCTTGTGCCCCCGCCACCCGCGAGTATGACGACGTACATAGAAAATCAATTAAACTCCGCCACGAAGGTCGTGGACGAGTGGGACGAATTGAAAGCCATGGTGGTGCTCGACGTTGAGCAATCCATCTGCGCGTTTCTCTACGCACGTTAAATCTTGAATGTCGCCGCCAACAGGAATGACCAGGCGACCGTTGCGAGCAAGTTGCTTCGTCAGCGCGTCTGGGAGGTGCGTTGCGGCTGCCGAAACGACAATCCGATTGAACGGCGCGTGAGCTGGCAAGCCATTCCAGCCATTGCCATGCCGAACTTCGACGTTCTGGTAATGGTACGACGTGAGATGCTCTTTTGTCAGATCAACGAGTTCGGGAATAATGTCGATCGCATACACCATACCCGTTGGCCCGACCAGTTCAGCAAGGAGGGCCGTCAACCACCCTGATCCGCAACCGACTTCCAGGATCCGATCGCCCGGTTCAACGCGAAGATGCTCGAGCATCATCGCCACCGTGGAAGGTTGGGAAATAGTTTGGTTGTACCCAATGGGTAATGGCGCATCTTCGAACGCTTGGGGCTGCAGATCTTGGTGCACGAAATCCGTTCGGCGCACCTTTTGGAATGCCTGAATGACCCGATCGGTGTAGAGCACGCCCTTTCGTACGAGTTCTTGAACAAACGCATCATGCATGATTCTAGTATACCATGCGGAAATCTCTCACGAAAACCACTCAGATATGTATGTTGTGGTTAATCGGGTGTGTAAAGTACATACTGTTTCCAGAGTTATGAAATCACAATCTTCACCGCCAGTACCGCCATCA
>CAIPSZ010000101.1 GCA_903867845.1 Candidatus Kerfeldbacteria bacterium
GTGGTTTTTATTTGGGGCGTCCTATACTTGAAAATAGTTTTAAAATGTGATAGTATTTTAAGAGATATATTTGGGTCGGTACCGAAGCGGTCAAACGGGGCAGACTGTAAATCTGCTGGCCTTGCGCCTTCGAAGGTTCGATCCCTTCCCGGCCCACCAGACATACCATACGAATCACCCGCATTGCGGCGGTGTTCGTTTTGTTTAGTAATTCCCACTATACTGTCTGCATTCATCCTGACAGCTACCGTATGGTGCTGACGAACCTCATCCAGTCCATCAACCACATTTTCTCGCACGCAAGCACGTGGCTGTACGCCATGCAGAACACGCGTCAGGCGAATGGGACGTCCAACTACTTCCTCATTGCGCTTGCCGCCGGGATTGTTGGGGTGAGCGTGTTTGCCGAGTGGCTCACACTCCGCTCGGGCCAGAGCAAGATCTTCCTCAAGTGGTTACGCCACCAGCACTGGGTCATTCGGTTCTTCACTGGGTACGAGCACTTCCGCACGCGGCAGGATAGCACCATGCACGTTGACGTGCCCGATATCACGCGTCGGCTCGACGTGCCAGCAACTGGGCTCACGCAGAGCGAGATCGAAGCGCGAATGCGAGATGGATTGGTGAACGCCGTGCACCGGCGCACGAGCCGAAGCTACCGGCAAATTTTCTTCACCAACATCTTCACGCGGTTCAACGCGTTGCTCGCCATCCTGTACGTCGTCATCCTCCTGGTCGGTGCCCCGCAGGATTCGCTGTTCGGCATCATCATTGTATTCAATGCGATGATCGGCATCGTGCAGGAGTTACGCGCGAAGTGGGCGCTAGATCGACTGGCAATCCTGACCGCGACGAGCGTCCGCGTGGTACGAGATGGAAAGGAGCGCACGATTCTTGTTGAAGCAGTGGTACAGGACGACGTATTACGCCTGCACATTGGTGATGCTGTGCCCGTTGATGGGACGCTCATTACTGTAGATGGCTTGGAAGTGAACGAGTCGATGGTCACGGGGGAAGCTGAACCCGTACATAAGCGGGTGGGCGACCCGCTGTACTCGGGGAGCTTCGTGGTAGCGGGAAGTGGTTTAATGCAAGCGGTGTACGTGGGCGAGGCCTCGTACGTACGTCGGTTGGCTCATGCCGCGCAGCAATTTGCCCTCGCGTCATCGGAACTCCGACGCGGTATTAACCAAATACTCCGGTACGTTACCTGGTTGCTCATTCCCACCGCACTGCTGCTCTTCATTACGCAAATTCTGTTCATGCAGAACGGCTGGCGGGACGCGCTCGCTGCATCCGCTGGAGGAGTAGTGAATATGGTACCGGATGGACTCGTCCTACTGACGAGCGTGGTCATGGCCCTAGCCGTCGTCCGCCTGGCGAAGAAGCGCGTGCTCATCCAGGAACTCTCGGCAGTGGAAATGCTCGCCCGCGTTGACGTGCTCTGCCTGGATAAAACGGGGACCCTGACCAAAGGCGAAATTTCGGTTGACCAGCTCGTTCGGACGCCGGCAAGTGTCCAGCGCACAGACCAAGACGTGAAGAGCATTCTCGGCACCATCGCGCACGTGCAAGAGCAAACTTCCACACTTACGGCGATCGCAAAAGCCTTCCCAGCGCCCAAACCACCGCTTGTCGTTGAAGAGAATATTCCTTTTTCCTCAGCACGGAAGTGGAGTGCGGTAACGCTTGCGAAGTACGGGACGTGGATTTTGGGTGCAGCCGAGCACCTGGTTGAAATGCGTACACTTCCACCCGAAATACGGGATCAGTACAGTAGCTTGCTTACCCAAGGACGACGCATGATCGCACTGGGCCACACCGAAACACCGGTCGACCGAAAAGGGAAAGACCATGAACTTCAGCTGTCGCAAGTGACACTCGTGGCCTTTATTAGCATGCACGAGAAGTTACGCACCGGTGCAGCGAAGACCTTACAGTACTTCCGCGAGCAGGGCATTGACGTAAAAATTGTATCTGGTGATAACGCGCAAACTGTCGCTGCGGTGGCGAGGGAAGTAGGCCAGCAAAGCACGGGTGCAATTTCTGGACCGGACGTACCGGCTAATGCGCAAGCGCTTCGCTCACTCGTGGAGAAAGAATCAGTCTTTGGTCGGATTTTACCCGAGCAGAAGCAGCAAATCATTCGTGCCTTGCAGGATCGCGGTCACGTGGTCGCAATGGTGGGGGACGGCGTGAATGACGTACTCGCAATAAAAGCGGCAGACTTTAGTATTGCCATGGGGTCGGGGAGTGAGGCAAGCCGGGCCACGGCTCAACTCGTCTTACTGGATAACGATTTTTCGGTACTGCCAGATGTGATTGCTGAAGGTCGGCGCATCATTGCGAATATCGAACGGACGGCAAACCTCTTCATTACCAAAACTGCGTACGTGGTGACCATTGCCCTGGCAGTTGGCATCGCGCTCGTGCCCTTCCCATTCCTGCCACGCCACCTCACGCTCATTGGCACGCTGACCATTGGCATTCCGGCACTCGTCCTATCCTTCCGGCCAAATGCCGAACGGGCGAAGCCTGGTTTCGTTGCGCGCATTTTCCAATTTTCCATTCCTGCCGGGACGATTGTTGCGTCGTGCGCGCTTCTGGTGTTTGCCGTGACGCGCGTGCTCTACCGCAATGACATCGACCTTGCTCGAACCTCGGCGACATTCCTTGTATTCGGTACGGGCATTGCTTTGCTCACGATTCTCGCAAAACCGCTAACAACATGGGTGAAGTGGCTCATTGGTTTACTCGTCGTCGTTATGGTGAGTGTCGTTGTTCTTCCAAGCGTGCGGGAATTCTTTGGTTTAGAGCTGCCAACTCCGCTCATCTGGTCGGTGCTAGCACTCACCCTGGCAGCTGGAGTATTTGGCTTGCGGTACGTTGAGCGGAATGCGCTACGCAACCCAATAGGAAAAATCTAAGCACAATTGAAAACACACCCCCACCGACTGCAGGGGTGCGACATTTTGCTAGAGGAATTTTTCCTCCGGCCAGAACACGTATAAACCTTTGACGTTCGGCGTTTTCTCGCCCTCAGGTTCGCCACAGATGACGATGCAGCAGGGCGGGAACGGCGTACGTTTTTTCTCGATGTTTACACTTTCTTGAATCGTTTCTTCAATTTCCCTTGAAGATTCGATATTGCGAAGGAACACTTTCTTACCGAGCATATTGCCTCCATTCGTCCGTGAATGTTTACTTTCTATTTTGAACTCCCACTATAGCAGTAGGACTTAGAAGTGTCAACTACCGTTTTTTCAAAGCAAAACACCCCAGCGAGTGAGGTGTATGCAAGAACATTAGTTTCCCGTCATGAGTGGGTCAAGGTAGAGCCCGACATTCTTTCGCTTGTTGCGCGTGGCGGTACTCACAATTACGGTGCAAGGTCCTGGGAACTTCAAGGCCCCGCTTTGCAATTGACTCTTGATCTCCTGTCGCACTTCATTCTGCTTTGCCCGAGGGGCGTTTGTAATGAACGTTCGTTGAGCTCGCGTGGAGAACCTCCATGTTTTTTCTTGTTCACCTCAAGCGTATGGAAACATAAAGCTCGTGTCAATTAGGGTTGACAGATTGTGGTTTTTCTCGTACAGTGCGCGTGCCTACGTTACCAAGACGACTGCCCTCCGCAAGGAGGGAGGAAAGTCCGAAC
>CAIPSZ010000102.1 GCA_903867845.1 Candidatus Kerfeldbacteria bacterium
CGCCCCCGAGAAGGTGCAAGGGGTGCGAAAAAAGGATGCACGACAGGACGATTGCTAGAGTACGATACTCGTGGGCAACTTTTCGGAAATGCGTTTGGTGACGTTTGCCTGGATGGCCAAACGTGCGGCACTAATGGCACCGAGGATTGCCTTTGGGGTGGATTTACCGTGGGCGATGATGACCGTGCCATTCACACCGAGTAACTGCGCTCCACCATACTTCTCGACGTCGAACGTCCGTTTTAACGAACCAATAGTTGGTCCAAGGAATATGGACTTCGCCATGAGCGCGAAGATCTTCTGGTCAACGCGACACTCGTGAATGATCTTCTTGATGATGTTGTTGAGCGAGGGGAGTAAGCTCTCGGCAACCTTTAAAATGATGTTCCCGGTGAAACCATCGGTCACAATGACGTCGGCTTTTCCAGCGAAGACATCGCTGCCTTCGACATTGCCGATAAAGTTCAGGACGCTACCCTGCTTCAATTGCAGGAAAAGCTCGTGCGCTTTTCGTGTAGTATCGTTGCCTTTCGTGGGTTCCTCCCCAATACTCAGCAGCGCCACCTTTGGATTTTGAATCCCGAGTACATCTTGGGCGTAGATTTCACCCATGATGCCAAAAGCAACGAGCTGTTTTGGCGTGCAGTCCACACTCGCGCCGACGTCCAGGACGAGGCACGGGCCTTGTTCAGTTGGCATGGTCACCGCAATTGCTGGGCGTTCGATACCCGGGAGCAGTCGTAGGGTTATGGCAGAAAGCGCCATGACTGCGGCGGTGTTCCCCGCGCTGATGAAGGTTTGAGACGTCCCAAGCTTTAGCTCATTCAGGCCAACCATTATAGACGAGTTGCGTTTACGTTTCGCGCTCTCGACCTTCTCGTCCATGGAAATTGTTTCCGAGGCGTGGACTATGGTTAAGCGCTGTTCGGGGTAGGATTTTCCTTGAAGTTCCTGTTTGATGACTCCTTCGTCACCCGTGAGGTGCAAGGAGAAATCTTGCGGAAGCTCACGCAATGCAAGCAAGGCGCCAGCAATAGGCACGTCGGGATAGCGATCGCCACCCATCGCATCGACGGTGATGATCATTGTGAACTCCTTTACTTATATTGTTAATCAACTATTTCCAACGAAAAAATACATTCCACTTTTGTTGGAGCAGCTTAGCAAACCTAGGGCTTAGCGCAAGCCGACTTTATCGGTTACCACATCAAGTGTGGCACACGCCACTTTTTCAGCTTTCTTGTTGCCAGCTTCAAGAACGGTCACGCACTCCTTTGGGTGCGCAAGTAGGCGAGCGTGCTCTTTGCGGAAAGCCGCGAAGGCGTGGTCGAGTGTATCGGTCAGTTCAGCTTTTACGTCACTGTAGCGAATGGTTCGATCCGCTTCTTGCTTCCAGAACGCTTTGGCTTTGTCAGCATCAAATTGTTCCAAGAGGGTCAGCAAGTTCGTCACGCCAGGATTTTCACTGCCACCTTCGGTTGCAGTGATGGCGCGGGCGAGCTTCTTCTTGATGACGTCCGGCTCGTCTGTGAGGTTGATGACGTGCTGGTCGCCCAAAGACTTGCTCATCTTCTTCTCCGGCTCGAGCAAGCTCATCACCTTCGGTACCGGTGTCAGCAACTCCTTTGGTTCGGGGAACAACTCGCCGTACTTGGTGTTGAACTTGCGCGCGATCATACGCGTGAGTTCCACGTGCTGGATTTGATCTTGTCCCACTGGCACGCCGAACGGTTTGTAGAGCAAAATGTCCGCGGCCTGCAGTACTGGGTACGTGAACAAACCAACGTTCACGTTCTGCTTCTGCCGAGCAGCCTTGTCCTTGTACTGGGTCATGCGTTCCAGCTCGCCCATAGGGGTGAGCGTGTTGAAGATCCAGGCAAGCTGCGTGTGCGCCGGAATGGCAGACTGCAGGAAGAGCGTGGATTTCTTCGGGTCCAAACCTAAGGCCAGGAAGGTGGCAATAACTTCCAGAACGTCCGCCTGCTTCTGCTTGGGGTCGTAGTTCTCGGTCAGGCTGTGCAGGTCGGCAATGAAGAAGAAACAGTCGTACTTGCCGCTCTCCTGCAGCTCAACGTAGTGCTTGAGCGCACCAAGGTAGTTGCCCAGGTGGAGCTTGCCCGTTGGCTGGATGCCAGAGATGATGCGTGGTTTGGCCATGGAGGTAGTGTAGCGTTTTTCCGCTGAAATAAAAATCACCCCCGGTGAGAAGTCTCACTCGGGGGATTAATAA
>CAIPSZ010000103.1 GCA_903867845.1 Candidatus Kerfeldbacteria bacterium
ATATCGATGAGCGTTGACTCACCGGCTTGCTGGTACATTTTCTCGAAGACGATGCGTGGAATGGCAATCGTCTGGTTCGTAATGCCGTGACCGTACAGGATTGCCGGAATGAGATCTTTGGCACGAAGGCTGGCACGTTCTTGCTTGGTGGTGCCCCGAGGGGTAGCCGTGAGCTGCAGGTTCATGGATGCAATGGAGTGAAGTAGAAAAGAGGCCCGTTAGGGCCATGGAAAACCAGGACGACTATACCACGGGGTATCCCCCGCGTCAACTCGAGTGCTTACGTTGGCATGGTGCGCCGCCGAATCGCCACGCTCTGGATAAGCCCGAGGCCGATGAGGCTGGAGATGAGCGAACTTCCCCCTGCGCTCACAAACGGCAGTGGAATGCCAGTGACGGGTACGAGCCCCATGTTCATGCCGACGTTGATGAGGAGGTGAATGGCAATTGCGATGCTAATCCCCGAACACAGGAAGGCGCCGAAATCATCTCGCGATTGCCGTGCAATGGCCATGGTCCGGACGAGCACGATGCCGAAGCTCCCGAGCAGGACGAGCACGCCCACGAACCCAAATTCTTCCGCGAGGACGGCGAAGATGAAGTCGGTCTGCTGCTCCGGGATGAAGTTGAGCTGGCTCTGCGTCCCCTGACCGAACCCATGGCCGAAGAGCTGGCCCGACCCAATGGCGATCATCGCCTGCGAGGTATTGTACCCTCGCCCTTGCGGGTCGCTGTTGGCTTGGAAGAGCACGCGGATGCGATCCTTCTGGTACCCGCGCAGCAGGAAGAAGTAGCTAAAGACCGCTCCGAGTGCCAGGATGAGGAAGATGAGGAGGACTTGCTTCCACTGGATGTTCGCCGTGAGGAGGAGGCCGAGGAAAATCCCGCCGACCACCAGGGCTGACCCCAAATCTGGCTGGAGCATGATGAGGCCAATGAGCCCGAGCGCAAAGCCACCGCTGATGAGTATGTGCCGCCACTGGTCAAAGGCGCGACCGTACCGCGCCAGGTACGCCGCGAAGGCGATAATCCAGAATATCTTCACCAGCTCCACGGGCTGGAAGCTAAAACCCGCAAACACGAACCAGCCCGTCGTACTGCGGATGGTCGTTCCGAAAATGAGCACAGCAATGAGCAGCGCACCCGCCGCAACGTACGCGAGCGTGCTATAGCCACGCAGTACCCGGTAGTCCACAACCGTGGCAATAATGAAGAAGACGATGCCGATGCACAGGAAGACCACCTGGTGCGTGAATGTCTTCCAGTCGGGTGGCGACTTGGCAATGGTCACGCTCGCGAGCGCGATAACGCCGAAGAGCACTAAGACAATACTCGCTCCCAGGAGGAGCCAGTCGAGGTGTGCGAGCGGTCGCAAGCTCAGCTTAGCCATGCCTTAGGTGCTCGTAATTGCAGGCGAGAGTTCGGGGTACGCTTCCACGGATTGGACGTTTGGAATGACGGTATCCCACTCCACGCTGAATGGCATGGTTTTTTGCGGTGCGATTGTTGAAATAATTGCGCTACGTACACCGAGGGTTACCCCATTCTGCAAGAGTACGATGGCAACGCGTAAACTGGTGAGCGTGGTAAATGTGCTATTTACTATAGTACCCGTTGCTTGCGTGACTTGGCGGGAAACCTGGCTCCCGCTGACTAGCGTCTGCGTGCTCGTCGCCAGGTCCTTCACGGTCACGTCCAAGGGTTTGGCTTGGCTTAGTGTCACGCGGGTCCAGCTTACCGTGTTCGTCTCGGTGACGGAGGGCGTTCCTTGCGCCGGCCCTTCCACGTCCAGGGCGAGGGCGTAGCGCACGCTCTTCGGCGGGATGACGAGGTGTACGGGCGTGAGATCTTTTCCGCCACTGGTGAACTGCGCGACGATGGCTGCCGACCACGTCGGATTCTGGTTTTCCACGCGCATGGAGAAATCGAAGCGACCCAAACCGTGCGGCGTGGTGGCAATGGACCCAAACGACAGTGGGGTAGGGATAAGCGCCTGCTGCATGACGGCAACCTGGCGAGTGTCATTCACAATGGTAACAACTGCATTTGCAGGATCACGGAAACGGAAAACCAAGAGTACACCGTTCGTCAAAACGGCGGCGAAGAGGAAAACGTCAGCCGCCAGGAAGAGCAGCACCCACCACTTCTTCAGTTGCTGGCGGTTGGTGAGAAACCAGTAGTTGAGCTTCAGGCCAAAATCAGAGAGGGTTTCTGCCATGGAATCTAGTATACGCGCGTCTTTGCGGCTCGGCTAGGACAGGATGTAATGCGGATCTATTTCTTTCTCTGCTATTCTGAGAAGTCCCGTAGCCACGGGACGACGAAGAATCTCCCCGCCGAATGGCGGGGCTGTAATTAAAGAGGCCCGAGCGTACTCGCTCGGGAGATCCCTCGTCCCGCGTCTGCGGGACTCGGGATGACAAAAGGATATTGAGCGCACGCTTGAGAGCATGCGCTCGGGAGATCCCTCGGATTACCTCGGGATGACAAAAGAAATAGTACCTAAGCTTCTCTTTTAGTCTTGCGGAGGCGGAAAGCAAACTCGTCGTTCGGATCCCACCCGTGGCCAGGCCTGGCCCAGTGCCTGCGCAGCCACAGACCGTCAACGTCGCGCTCCAGGTCGAAGACGTCCGGGTCGCCGTACCGGTCAGTAATTTGCTTCATACCGATAGAGAACCACTCGTTCATTGGTTGGTTAGCATTCTTCAACCGGTACTGTGGACCAACTTCAGCGGGGCAGAGTTCCAGGCCAAGCTCCTCGGCGCGTTCGAAGATTTCCTTTGTGGTCGCGCCTTTGGGGAAGCCAAGACTTTCAACGGTGAGGCGGACGAGATCAGCGGCTTCGGGTTTTTTTCCAGTAGCAAAGTCCGGACTCTGCAGCATGTCTCTGGCGTAGTCGCTTATCTTGATACCTTTTTCCTCAAGCTGGCGGAGGAGTTCTTCTTTTGATGTGCCGCCAATGTCCACAGTGTCCTGGCGAATACGATTTTCGGGGAAAGATGTGTAGATGTGCTCAATGCCTTCGGGCAGCATTTGGAAGATACCGGGAACGAGCTTGCCCACGTAGGCTTTGGTATCTTCGGTAATGTCTTCGGCATCATGGGCAATTTGGTCAGGCGAGCATTCAAACACAATCGGCATATCTTCTTCACGGTTGCGGGTGCTACGGAGCTCGGTAATGCGCGGATCGCACTCGTAGCCAAAGCCTTCAATGCGTGTGTCAATTTCGTAGAGGAAGCGGAGCTGTGTGCTGGTGAGCGGTGCGTTCTTTTGAATGGCTTGCTCAATGGCAGTGAGCGTTTTCATGTCTGCGGTCTTCTTCTCGTACGCGGCACCATCCGGGAATTCCTTGAGCTTGGCCTTTACCACATCGCTAATGTAGGGATCCAAATTCTGGTCTGGAGCAATACCCCGGACCTCACCAATCGCATCACCTTGCATGCGCATAGCAATGCGCGGGATGATCGGTTTACCTTCTTCGTTCACAGAGTAGTATACGTAAAAGTCCCCACCTTGAAGCTGCGTACGGGCCGTGTCTATATTCGCCGTACACCATTCCAAGGGGTAGCCCTCAAGAGAGTCCACCAGGGCCTTTGGGTCAGTTCCTTGTTCGTACTTCACCCACTCTCCGCGGGTTTCCTCCAAGCCTTGAGTAGAGTATTCGGGTAATTCAATGAGAAACTGCGCGTAAATCCTGGAAAAATTCTCGGTGGAGAGAAGCTTTTGAAATGCCGGATCGTCGAGTTTTACGCTCCGGTTTTCCACCGGAACGCGTTCATTTTTTGGCCGCTGTTTCTGTTCAAGTTTTTCCCGCATCACCCCAAAGGTCATGGCCAGCGCGCGCGGGTTGAGCATGGGGAAAGCTGCCACCGTATCTTTCTCACGTTTGGTAAAACGACCAAACTCCTTTTTGCCACCCTCATAATCTTCTTCGAACTTCTCAAACTTGCCCATCTTCACTACTGACGTAAACGCCCAGTACTTCGCCCAGGTGGGGTAATCGGCATCTGGGGAAGACAAATAGTCAACCCATTTATCAAGGCTCTTCTCTTGTTGGTGATGATTCC
>CAIPSZ010000104.1 GCA_903867845.1 Candidatus Kerfeldbacteria bacterium
AATGGCCAGATCCATCCACCATACATATCTACCGAACTGACGCTATCTGTCAGGTGTGATATTCCACCATCATTTGAAGTCTCTAACAGCGGGTAGACATAATCCAAGTCGCCGGCATTGCTTGCGGCCTGTGTCGTGGCGTCCCACGTGTGATTTGTTGTGTCTGCTGTTGCATATGATGCCCGCCGTCAATTTCAATAATGATTTTCTTTTCCGCGCAGTAGAAGTCAACGACGTATTGGCCAATGGGTACCTGACGACGAAATTTATACCCAAGGAACTGCCGACTGCGTAACCTTGCCCAGACCTTAACCTCTTGCGGAGTTTCCTGCTTCCGTAAACTTCGTGCGGTAATCGTTCTACGCTGAAGAACCATAGCCACCTCACCTGCCCGATGGGCATCCTCTCCCCCTAAAGGTGGAGAGGAAGGAATATTGTAAACGTCCTCTCCCCTTGCGGGAGAGGGTGGCCGAAGGCCGGGTGAGGGGGACGTGGAACATCCTTCATGCTACTGAATCCCACTGGGGGAAAGGGTGTGGTTGCCTTTCAGGAGGCCAGAAGTTCCTTGCTCTAGGGTGAAGCGAATTTGGTACGTACTCGCGTCAGGAACTTGCGCCACCGCGTAGTCACCACCTTGCGGATCCCGAAGTGCGGCGATGGTTGGGAAATCCTGTTTGAGGTTGCACGTCCGGACTGGCACGTTCACCTTGTCGCAGCCATTCTGCGCTGCGCTAGCGTAGCTGGACGTTCGGTTGAAGAGCAGGAGGAATCCAACCTGAAGGCGGGCCATATCCGCGACGCGCTGTGCATCCCGCGCTTTGGCCCGCTCCTGGCCAATGAGCCGCACGCCAAAAGCAATAACCGCCAGGAAAACCAGGCTGGTAATGACGATACTGATCATGGATACGCCCTTTGGTTTCATGGCCAAAGTATACACAATTTCCTTACTTTTGTTTACTCAAGGTAGTAACGCGTTCGCGCATAGTTTGCAGTTGCTGGAGGTACCCAGAATTCATTACGTCAGGTAATTCTGGTGATTCTGGATACTTGGCTAGCCCTTGCTTGAGAATCGCAATTTCTTCACTAGTCTTCCCCTGCTTCTTGTAGACGTCGGCGAGGGAAATGTACACGTCCAGAGAAAATACGGGGTCGCGTTCCAAGGATTCTTTGTACAAACGCTCTGCCTCCGCGTACTTGCTTTCCGAAAATGCCACGCGTGCCGCTACCTGGCGCGCAAATGCGTCATTGCGGTTCCACTGGTACGCCAGCCGCGCTTGGTGTTCCGCTTCGGCCAGGTCTTTGTTCTGGTAGGTATTCAGCCACAACGATTCAGCGTAGGACCGTCGCTGCTCTGGGTCTGGATCAAAACGCAACGACTGCGCGTAGAGCTTTGCTGCATTCTTCGTATCACCAGAAAGAGCGGCACGCTCCGCCGAAGCAAAATGGTTTAAACCCAAACCCATGACAATAGCTTGCACCGCGAACAGTGTGCTCACGCTAATGATGATACGCCGTAGACCTTTCCGCGTCGTTTGATCACTAACTTCACTGGTAGCAACTGGCGGCGCCAGCAAGCCGATGAAAATCCAGAAACCAAGCCAGAGTGCAGGATGCTGCCAGGTATTTGCAACGAATGCGAGCGTGACCGTGAGCACAACCGCAACACCAAAAATTCCTCGCTCGCGTGTTACCCGAAATGGTCGTACATATACACACGCCACAATAAGCCCGATAAAGGCAAGCAGTGCCACACCCCCGTAACTCGTGAGCATGTCTAGTGCCGAACTCGGCGCCTGTGCCGCGAACACGGAGTGCGACGTTGCGAAGCGTGGGTACACGTACTGGATGTTATCTGTGCCAATGCCAAACCATGGGTGGCTGGTAAAGACCTTCTCCAGTGCGGGCGCCAACTGTGCTGTTGTTTTCCAATCTTGGTGCAGGCGTTGGGAGAAGCTTGGCAGGACGATCGGCAGTACGATGATTCCACACCCGATGCCAATGAGTACGTTCTTCCACAAAGATTGGCGTTTCAGTAGCGTTGCGCCAGTTGCCAGGGGTAGCAGAGCAAAGCCCCCCAATGCTACCGGATCTTTACTCAACGTGGGGAGCCAGGGAATTGCCACGGAGGTGTGCAATGCCAGGAAGCTCCACCCCATCCACAGGACGCCAATGATGAGCGTGCCAATGAGCAGTACCGAACGGTGCTCGGGCGTTAGCGTCCGTGTGGCGAACAGCACCAAGAGGCCAATGTTCAGCACGATCCAACCGAGCAGAGCATTGTACGGATTCCCAGCAAGCGCAACCCCAATGAGTGTAAAGAACGCGAGAAGAAGTGCCCACACTTCCGGGCTTTTCCACGTCCATTTCCGCTTCACAATGAAATGTAAAGACCAGGCAATGGGCAAAGCCATGAAACCCAAAACCACGTGTGTCCATTTATTACTCAGGTCGGTTAACCCTGCCGAAATGACAAGGCTAAGCAGTAAAAATCCCACGAGTGTCCAATACCGAAGATAAGTCATCATTTATTGAGTATAGCAAAGAGGGCGCATGCGCGCCCTCCCGCTTTCTCACTTGGAAAACTACTGGCAGTAAACGGCGGTAGGTGCTGTTTCAGTGGCTGTACCAGCCTTAGAAACGAGTACCCACATCTTATTCGTTGCGCTTGCTGGTCGTTCGAGCTCGGTAATGAGCGCGAAGTCAGTTTTACCAGCAGCGCCTGCGGCGCAGGACTGGTACCAGTACTCACCCATATCTTGGGCGTTACCACCCTTCGGAGGTATTGGCAGGCTACCAATGAACTTCTGGGCGTTGCCTACCAGAGCATCGTAAATAAGCTTGGTAGCTACCGAGAACGTTCCATCAGCGCGAGTCGCTTTAACAGTTGCGCTAAGCGCTTGCCCACCAAGAGTTGGGCTCGTGTCATCACCAGTAACAGCGGTGTGCGTTACCCCCGTTGCCAAGGTGTCATTCTGTGAATCTGGGTACTCACTGTACGTGTCGTAGTACAAAGCGAGGCCGGTGCGAATTTGGCCGAGGTCACTCTTGCGGGTAGCGTCGCGGGCTTTCTCACGTGCCCCGTTAAGGGCGATGAGGCCGACGGCAGACAAGATACCAATGATGGCAATAACCACCAAGAGCTCGATGAGGGTAAATCCTTTTCGTTTTTGCATGTCTGTCACCTCCCTTCGCTTTATGCGGCGAAGTGCGTGTCTGTTGGGGGATCAGTGATCAGTACTGAACCACCCATCCTCCCTGTTACCTTCGTTCGTTGACACGAACCAAGTTAACCAAGTTAACAGACGACGACTTCAGCCACGACAAGATAGAAAGAGTATAGCAGTTTTTTGGGGTTTAGCCTAGCGCTTCGTGCTCAGGGGTACCTTTCAACTGTCATTGCGAGCCCCACTCGAGTGGGGCGTGGCAATCCTGCGATGCTGGAGCAAGATTGCTTCGTCGTCCCGCACGTACGGGACTCCTCGCAATGACAGAGAACCCTAGTTAATTGCGTTGGAAATATTGTACATGGGCAGCATGATTGCCGACACCATGAACCCGACGCCCACGCCCATAACCAGGAGAATGAGCGGCTCGATGAGGGAGACGAGGTTGCGGACCAGGCCATCCAGCTCGTTCTCGTAGAATTGAGCGACTTTCATAAGTACCTGGTCCAATCGGCCAGATTGTTCGCCAACGCTCATCATTTGGGCAAGCATGAGCGGCACTTGGTTGCTCTTCACGAAAACTGTCGTTACCGAGTTCCCATCTTCCACTTCCCGAATGGTCTTTTCCAGAATTTCCCGGTACACGTGGTTGCCCACAATTTCCGCCGTAATGCTTAAGGCTTGGGAAATTGGCACACCCGAGGCAAGAAGCGTGGAGAGCGAGCGTGATAGCCGGGTGAGGTAGATCATGGTGAAGATCCTGCCCCCAATGGGAATGCGGAGTTTGAAGATATCCAGCACGCGCTGGCCCTGGACGGTTTTACGGTAAAAGTAGAACCCAATGATGATGCCGAGAATGAGAATGACCAGCACGTACCACTGGTGGCGAGTAAAGTCACTCACCGCAATGAGGGCACGCGTGGTAATCGGCAGGGTGGCCCCGCCTTGCGTGAACACGTCCACGAGTTTCGGCAGCACGTACACTACCATGACCACGCCAACGCCAAGCACGGCGGTGAGCACGACCGCTGGGTAGATGAACGCCCCGCGGACCCGACTGGTAATGCCGTAGTCCTTTTCCTTCTGGTCCGCCAGGTAGATGAGCACGTCATCTAGCTTGCCCGTCGTCTCACCGGAACGAATCATGGCCACGAAGAAGGTGTTGAACACTTTGGGGTACCGAGCCATGGCCGCCGAGAGCTTGGCGCCACCGTCCACTTCATCCAGGATGTCCGAGAGGATCATCTTGAAGTGGACGTTCTTCGTCTGTCGGACAAGGATGCGCAAGGCCCGCACGATGGGCACGTTTGCCGAGATCATCACTGAGAGTTGCCGGGAGAAAATGACCTGCTCCTTCACGCTGACGCGATTGAAAATTTCAAAACTGAAGAGCTTCGTGCTCTTGGAGCGCTCGTGGAGGTTGACGATGGTCAGCTGCTTGTCGCGCAGCGTGTCGTACGCGACGGATTCAGACGGCGCGACGACGGCGCCTTCTACGGTTTGGCCTTGCGGGTTCTTCGCGCGGTAGTCGAAAATTGCCATAGTGTTTAGACCCGATTAACCACGTTGCGTAAACCTGCACTATCCACGGCGACGGCTTCAGCATCGGCGATCTGGATATCGCCCACCCGAACTAGATCAGCGAGAACCCGATCTAATGATATCGTGCCTTCCTCTCGTGCAGTTTGAATGGTGTTGGAAAGCTGCAGGAACTGGCCATCCCGAATGAGGGAACGAATGCCAATGCTTGGAGTTAGGGTACCACATACGAGTATCCGACCGCCGCCCACGCGGGGGACCAGGCGCTGGTTGAGCACGCCCACAAGCGATTCGGCGAGGTGCTTGCGCGCCCAGGACTGCTCGTCTTCGGGGAAGGCACTAATGAGCATTTCCAGAGCTTGGGTTGATGAGTCCGACGTTAAGCTGGTGAGAATGAGCCGGCCACTATGCGTCGCCCGCACGCAGGCTTCCATACTTGCCTGATCTTCTAATT
>CAIPSZ010000105.1 GCA_903867845.1 Candidatus Kerfeldbacteria bacterium
AGACGCGAACTACAACACGGTGTTCATCTTGAAGTACAATCTCACCACAAAGTCCCTCACGAAAGTTGCAACCTTCTCACGCCTGACGACTGGTGACGTTTCGTACATGTCCTTTGCTGGTGGAAACCTCTTGATTCAGGCCAGTAAAGGGGTATACCTGTACAACCTGAAGAGTGGAGTCCTCTCCTTGCTTAGCCTACCGGCCGGTGATTTCCCCAATGTGAAGAGCAGCGACCTCTGGGTGCAATCAGTTCAGGGTGATACGGCTCTAGTCAGCGTGGACCTGGGGAGTAAGAAGACCTACCTGGCTTTGAACCTGGTTACCAAAAAGTACAAAGTCATTCTAAGCAAGAGCAAGGCAACTCTCCTCGGTTTGGCGATGAAGTAAAGAGCACAGGAACATTCCAAGCGTTCTACAAAACCCGCAGCAGTGCGGGTTTTGGTTTGCGTTCGTTATTGGCGTTACTTCAGCGGATTGCGACCTTGGATGACGCGGACGAGGAAGACAATAATGGCAATGACCAGGAGCACGTGAATGAAGCCGCCCAGTAGGACGTGCGTGAGCAAACCCAGGAGCCACAGAACCAAGAGCACGATACCAATGATGAGTAACATACGGTGACGATTAGGAAAGGAGTTTGCTTGAAGGTTTTTGCTTACGCTTTCGGTTCGCAATGAACTTCTTGAAGGCGAAGGCTGCGCCAGCCATGATAAGGGTATCGACAATTCTCCAAAATATCCTGTGCTTTTTCTGTACGGGTTCTCGTGGAGTAGTCACGCGTTACTGGCTATCTACCGAGTTCACAACTTCGGTTGCGTCCGTGGGCTTGCCAAGCTTGAAGATCTTCATAATTGCCCAGGTAATAATGACGTAGACAAACGCTGCCACCAACGTAGACCACTCAAAGAATGAGGTTGTTTCTACTCCGGTTGTCGTTGTGGCGTGGAATAAACTAACGAACGGCCCGGCAAAGGGCATGCTCAAACCGTACACGAACTTCGCAAAGCCCGCTTCCGGGTTGGCGCCCAGGAGCTTGAGGACAAAGCGGAAGGCGAGCACAATTTCCACGAAGCCAAAAATGTAGCCCAGGATTTGGTAGGCGTGGAAAAGCGTCTTCTTCTGGCCATACTCTTTTGCGGCACCCGGCGTTGCCCCAAGGGTGTGCTGCGTTTTTGTCGACTGGCTGTTGGGTGTTGTCGAAGACGTAGTCACCGTCTGCGCGACCTGGGTTTGCCCGGCGTTCGTGCTCTTGCGAATGGTTTGCTCGGAATTTGCGTCCGACACTTTGGTGAGCTCATCCTCGCTGTGCGAGGGCGTGGTGGTTGGGTCCATAGACGTGTCCGGTTAGCTTTGCGCCATTGTACGTGCCCGTAGGGGCTTGAGAGGGGAGATAGGGAACTTAGTGCTCCGATGGCTCGGTGATGTCGCCTTCTACAATGGTAGCCGGCAAAGCGAGGTACTTCTTACAACCTCAATCTCGCTGTTAGGAAGAGGCTAATGAGCGCAATGTCTACCTGCAAGAGCCCAATGCCTACGACCGCAATGGTCAGCCACCGCATCCAGCGCTCGGAGTGTTTCGTGTTCTCGCGGAAAACCGTTGCAGAATGCTCGGTGGTCGTAGCGAGAAGGACAGCCGATTGCTCTGTTGTTTTCGCGAGTTCCGTGCTCGCAACGATAAGCTTCTCCTCACTCGCTTCAGAAACTGTACTTGAGGTAACACCGGTTGCATCCTCAGGAAAGGTTTGCTTTCTGGTAATGTGCTTCCTGAGTAATTGCTTAATATCATTTGTATCCATAGGTGGCCATTTCGCTGTCTACACGGACTTCTGTTCCTTCAGCGTGCCCTTGGTATCGTAGAGGATCTTGAGTTTCTTCAGCCCACGGTGCGTTTGCACGGTCACGGCATTCTTCGTTTGCTTGGTGAGAATGGAAATTTCTTTCAACGTTAGGTCCTGCACGTACCGCATGCGCATGACCTTTCGGTACTTTTCGGGAAGCTGGCGGATGAGGAGGATGGCGACTTTTCCATCCATGAGGTTGAAGAGCTGGGGGGTCGTATCGGTGCCCGGCTCAAAGCCTTTCTCCAAGAGCACGTCGAGCGAAATCGTTTTCGGCTTCCGGTACTCATCCACAATGAGATTATTGAGTACGTGGTAGAGGAACGCTTTCATCAGCTCAATTTTCCCGCCGCGCAAGAGGTACCGCCAGGTTTTCATGAAGGTCTCCTGGACGAGGTCTTCGCTCATGGATTGGTCAGGGACGCGGAAGAACGCGTGCACTTTGAGCCCGCGTTCAAAATTCTTATGCGCCAGGATGAGCACCGCTTGCAGTTGTGCCTCGAGCTTTGTAGTCATTATGGATATACGCCGGTTGAGCGAGGCTACGCTTACAAGAATATTACAGAACCACTGCAATCATTGGCTATTTCCTTGTCCCTTCTTACAAAAGGCACACAAAATCAGCGATGTCCCATTACACAGGGATTACCGATGTCTGAGCCAAAATAGGAATGGACGCTGCTGTTTACGGTACCACTCTGGGTACAGCGCCACAAGCTGTAATACCTTTAGTTTTCCATCGGCTTCTAGGGTATGGCAGAAATTTCCAACACTGCAGGTAATGCGGTGAACACCCCTGCGGCGGAGTTCATTGAACAGTTACGGGATGATAGCTGGGCGTACTTGAAGTCCGTCGTGGATGTGGCTCGGGAACCCTTCCTCATTCTCGATCAAGACCTCAAAGTTATCGTGGCCAATGACGCGTTCTACCAGAAGTTCAAGGTCCAACCCTTGGAAACCGAAAAGCAAAGTGTCTTCATGCTTGGCAACGGGCAGTGGGACATCCCCGAGCTGCGGAAACTCCTAGAAGAAATTATTCCCACGAGCACCTTCTTCAAAGATTTTGAGGTCACCCATGATTTCCTGAACATTGGCAAGAAGATTATCATCCTCAATGCGCGCCGCATTCACGTAGAGCGAGAGCCGACGCTCCAATTGCTCCCACCCATTATCCTGCTTTCCATTGAAGATGTTACCGAACGCCGGGCGGCAGAGAATAACCTGGTGCTCTCGGAGTCACGCTACCGGCACCTCTTCGAGACCGCGCAGGACGGTATCCTGCTCATCGATCCTGCCACCGAGACCATCATTGATGCGAACCCATTTGCCGTTACGCTGTTCGGGTACCCGATTGAGGAAATTTGGGGGAAGAAGCCATGGGAAATTGGCGCCATTGCCAACGTGGCGTACGCAAAGCAGGTGTTCCACGAGCTCCAGACGAAAGGTGAAATTCGCGTAGATAATTTACCCGTGACGTCCAAAGCAGGCCAGGTGTACCAGGTGGAAATTGTCTGCGGCAAGTACCCCATGGGTGATGCGGGGATGATCCAGTGTAACATTCGCGACATTTCCGCGCGGCGGCAAGCTGAAGAGAGAATAGCAACCTACGTGGATTACTTGGTGAAGCTGAACAACCTCCTGACGAATCGCGAAGTGAAGCTCTCGGATTTCAAGAAAGAGCTTGCCGCAATGCTCCCGTCGATACCGGAGTAAGTTTGCCACGCGAGTGGTGTGTAATGCATTTGGTACGTTACCGGCTACATAGGTATGGACACTACAACGAAAGGCACAGAATTCGTACAGCAGACTTTTGGCGCTGATTTCTTCAAGCACGTTTGGGCAGAGAGTTGGACGTACATTAAAACGGTTGTTGATGTCGTGCGAGAGCCGGTGCTCGTGCTGGACCGAGAGCTCCACATCATGGCATCGAACGAAGCGTTCTACCAGAAATTTCAAGTTGAAGCCAGTGAAACCATAGACAAGGTGGTGTACGATCTTGGGAATGGCCAGTGGGATATTCCAGCGCTGCGAAAACTCCTAGAAGATATTTTACCGAAGAATACCTTCTTCAAAGGTTTTGAGGTTTCCCACGAGTTTCCCGTGATCGGAAAGAAAGTGATGATCCTCAACGCTCGCCAAATTCACTTCCAAGGCAATCCAACGTCAAAGGTACTGCCGCCAATAATCATGCTGGCGATGGAAGACGTAACGGAGATGATGGTCGTTGCCGAAACGCTTGCCAGCCACACAAATCTCCTAGAAGAACGACTCACCAAGAAAACCCAAAAGCTCGAAATGTACATTGCGCACCTGGAGAAAGAGGTCGAGGCACTGAAGCAGAAAACATAGCCCTGTTGTAGAACCTGCGGAGCGTAATATTTCGCCCACCCGTCGGTGAGGAAAAGAAAGCGCGCGTGATGACACACACGTGTTTTCTGATGATGTAATTTTTGCCAAGGCCACTATAGCGTTACGTTTCTTCCCAACCCCAATGTCGTTGGGCGTTTCCACTGTCCGTCCAGGAATACTAGAACGTCTCGCCCTTGCCCGTTAGGGTGGCGCCGTTTTGCATGATGCCCTCAATGACTTTTGCGGCGTCAAAAGATCCGGTCAAGGTTTTCCGCTTGCTCGTGCCGTCTGGATAGACCACGACGAGGTCAAACGAGAATGTCCGGTTAATGTCCTTGGGCTGCAACCCGGCGTACTTGAAGTTGTTGATGGGATCGTACTTGCCCGTTGTGTCCAAAATGTTCTTCTCGATGTACGTGCCCGTGGTGGTGCAGTGAAAGGAGAAGTCCAACCCCGGGGACATGCCGGCCGAATCTTTCGTCAGGTCAGCCGCCGTAGGCGTGGTGCACGTCCCGCCTGCCTGGAGGTTGTTGATTTGGAAGTTCTCGGCTTTCAAGGTAGCGACGGTTTGCGTGGAGGTCACGCCGACCGGTACTTCGTACGCCACGATGGGGCTCAAGCTATCGCCATTCTGCTTGTCGTTACCAGTGACAATGAGCCCAGTGCCATCAACCGTCGCGGTCGCCGTGGTATTCGTCTTGCCAGACGTTGTGGTCGTCGAGGTATTCGTTGGCGTCTTCGTGGACGTACATCCAGAAAGGGCGAAGGCTAATAGGACTGCGGCCGGGATGAGGTAGACCTTTTTCATACGTGGTGCGGGTGAATGGGAATACCGCTATTGTATACCTTTTTGGTAACGTTAGGGTATTGCGCGCGC
>CAIPSZ010000106.1 GCA_903867845.1 Candidatus Kerfeldbacteria bacterium
CTAACATGCCAGCATACTTTCCGGCAAGTTTTGTCATGCGATTGTCTTCCCCAATGACTTGGAGAATTTTTATCTTATGGCGTTGGCCAAGTTCCCAGTCCGTTGGATCATGCGCTGGCGTCACTTTCACTACCCCCGTGCCGAAATCCTTGTCCACCAATGGATCGGCAATTATTGGAAGAGTAAGTTCACCAGACTCAGTTGCAAAAGTAATCATTTTTCCATGGTACTTTTTGTAACGTTGATCTAATGGGTGAACAGCGAGTGCGGTATCACCAACCTTGGTTTCTGGTCGTGTTGTAGCCACAACAAATACTCCATACTTTATGTAGTAGAGATGACCTTCACGAACCTCGTGCTTTACTTCCAAGTCCGACAGCGCAGTCTGGCAGCGCGGGCACCAGTGGATGAGCCGCTCGCCACGGTAGATGAGGCCTTCGTTGAACAGCTGGATGAAGGCTTTGTGTACTGCGGCTGTCAGGTTGGGGTCCATGGTGAAGTGCTCGCGGCTCCAATCACAGGATGCGCCAAGGCTACGAACTTGGTCAGTAATCCGCGTGCCGTACTTCTTCTTCCAGGCCCACACGTGCTTCAGGAAGGTCTCGCGGCCGATCTCGTGGCGGCTAATCCCCTCTTTCTGCAGCAAGCGCTCCACCATGATCTGCGTGGCAATGCCCGCGTGGTCAGTGCCCGGCAGCCACAACGCTTTCTCGCCGAGCATGCGGTGGAAGCGCGTGAGAATATCCTGCACGCTCACGCCCACCGCGTGACCCAGGTGGAGTTCGCCCGTCACGTTCGGCGGCGGCATGCTAATGGAGAATGCCTTCTTCCGCTTCCCCGGCAGCCTGTCAGGATTGAAGTAGCCCGAGGCCTCCCATCGCTTGTAGATGGGCTGCTCGACGCTTAGTGGATTGTACGCTTCAGAGGCCATAGTGCACTCATCCTACCAGCGTTTTAGGGTCAAAACAACACGGAAGCATTGACAAAATGTAGGGAATATGGTAAGTATTTATGTTTTGAAAAATATAAATTGTAGTAAGGAGGTTTGTCATGACGTTTACAATGTGGTTGCTTGATAATGCAGCGAAGTACAACTACCAGATTAGCGAGGCACAACGTTGTATTGTACTTGCGGTAGTTGCAGCCGGTGTGGTCTGCATGATCGGTAGTATCATGTTCTTTGCGCACAGTGCGCCCATCACCGGTATCGTATGCTTTTTTACGGGCATCATCGTTGCGCTCTTTGGGATTCCTTTGACCGAGTTGCTTGCATGTTGGAATATGCGCTCCAGTGCGAGTATCAAGCCATGAAATCCTAAACAACAGCCCAGTATTCAAGATGAATACCTGACTGTGTAAGCCCACTATTCCCGCCCAGACGAAAGTCGAGGCGGTTTCTTTTCCTACTGAACGTTGCTCACGATATTCGTGAGGTCCTTGGTCAGGGCCCACCACAGTGACGTCTTTGTGACCCGGCCAAGAGAGTCTTGGGGTGGCGGCGGGATGGTTAGCGTGTCGCCGGTGAGATCAGCCTCGATGTACTTCCCTGGGGCGAAGATCGCTACCATTGCCGGGTAACTTGGATTCGGAGGGTTGAGAAAGCTGATAACACCATCCTTGTTCACCACCTCCCGTAAAATGAGCGCTTGCCGGTAGTCCTTGTTCGGCGTCTGGAATGGGTCGCCAGCCGGTGCGAGGGCAGTGTAGGCGTAGAAGCGAAACGTACTAGCAAAGTTCGGACTCACCTTGTAGTAGACGGTGACCATGAACACGGCCATGCCGAAGAGCGCGAACAGGCCACCAACGATGAGGGCAATCCGCTTCCAGAGGGCAACATGGGCGCGGACAATCATCCAGCCCATGCCGACTGCAATAATGAGGAGGATCGGGAGCAGGACGAACATGGGGATACTATTCGTGCCGAGGTGCGTATCCATACGGAATGTGATTACGACGAGATGATCTGTTGTTAGTTTACCGCGTTACCGTCCCAATTCCCACACCGGATTCACGTCCAGCTTCTGCCAGGGTGTTCGATGCCCACGCGCCAGCTCCATTGCTCCAGCCACGGCAATCATGGCGCCGTTGTCCGTGGTGTACTGGATGGGCGCAACATGGAAGGCAAATCCTGCCGCTACAGAATCCTTGGAAAGCCGTTCGCGTAACACGCTATTCGCGGCCACGCCACCACCCAGCAGAATGCTCTTAGGCTTTTTCACTTTCGCCGCGCGAATGGTTTTGTCCACCAGCACGTCCACAATTGCCGTTTGGATGGACGCGGCCAGATCGGCTTTGTGCCGCGGGCTCATGCGCGGGTGGAGTTCTAGGTAGCGCGCAACCGCAGTCTTCAATCCCGCAAAACTGAATTCGAAGTTCGCCTCTTTCATCATCGGCCGTGGCAGTGGAATGCTCGGCTTGACGTGTTGCGCGAGCTTGCTCAGCTCTGGCCCGCCGGGGTAGGGCAAGCCCATGAGCTTGGCAGTTTTATCAAACGCTTCGCCGGCAGCATCATCCCGCGTTTTGCCGATGAGCTTGATTTTCTCTTTTTCAATCCAGAGCAATTCCGTGTGCCCGCCAGACACGATGAGTGCCAGCGCGGGAAGCTGTGGTTGCTCGTCATTCAACCAGCAACTGGCGAGGTGGCCACTGATGTGGTTCACGCCAATGAGTGTCTTCCCAGTGGCAAATGCTAAAGCGCGGGCGGTCTCTACGCCAACCAACAACGCTGTCGCTAGCCCTGGGCCGGACGTGACCGCTATTGCATCTACATCGTTGAGTTTTATGGAAGCTTTTTCGAGCGCCGCTTGGAGCGTCGGCATAATCGTCGCGGCGTGCTCACGAGCAGCAACTTCTGGCACCACGCCGCCGGTCTTGCGATGGGCTAAAACTTGCGATGCCGTGACCATACTACGGACACTATAGCGACTACCAGCAACATCGAGCACGGCAATGGACGTGTCGTCACAACTCGTTTCGATGCCGAGGATGGTGAGGTGAGGGGTTGACATAATGTGTTACCTAGTGTACCGTACCGTAGTTAAGAAGCGAAACAAATCAACTTGTACATAAACAACAAGGAGTGTTTTTTATGACTGATCCTGCACGGAAATACTGCTCTGGACGGGTAGTGTTGATGCCGAAAATCGAAATTCCCAAGCATCACTACCTCGTGGGGCAGAGAAGATTTCTCCCAGGTATAGAGTACTTGGGTTTTCTGGAGTGCTTCGGTGTGTCAATTGGTGGTGATGTTGGCGAAGATGGTTTGCGCGAGTATATCGCAAAGAAGCTCGATAATGAGATTAAGGGAGTGGTCGTTGAGAGCGTTGATGACCTCGTTCATGAATTTGAACGTCCGTTTACACATATGCCCAACGAGCCCGCAGAGTTTGCTCGCTTCGAGCGCTACCTATCGAGGCACTTCGTTGCTCGTGTGAAGCTTCCCGAGGTCATTACCACCGATCCGGCAGAGCACATTGGCTCAGTAGTACTCAGTCTTGACCAGGTGTGCGCGCTCAAGCCCGCTGTCAGGCCTTGCTCATTCGAGGCAATCATGAAAACTGACCGGTTGCTCTACGGTCATAAAATCGACCCCGAAGGTTAATTGTTCTTATACCCCCTTTCGCTTGCGAGAGGGGGTATTTTCGTATGCGCTTACACTCCTTCTTTACGCGCGACAGTAGGAAGGTTATCGGGTACCGCGTGCCAGTGAAAGATCGGGGCTTCTTTCTTTGCGCTGAGAAATTTTACCCATGGGAGTTTCTTTCGAGCAGTACGGACGAAGCGCGCGTAGCGTTTCTGTAGGGGTGTGCGCTTTTGCGGGCGAGCCTTCCTTGGTGGTTGGCTTGCAAGCGCCTCAGCCAAAGCTTTCCGCAATTCTCGTCGTGAGGTCTCGTACACGCTCAAGGTTACAAGGAGGATGAAGATCACGATCATCCAGAGCGGGATGCTCATGAAGGTGCCATTCGCGGGTGGCTGGACGACGTGTGCTGGTACCGACGAAGCTTGGACCGTCTGCACAACCGGCGATGTGCTATCCGTTGATACATTGGCGCTTGTGGGCTGTGCATTTGTCGTGCTCGTCACTGACGTTGGTACGGCGCTCGCTGGTGGTGGCGCAGCTTGCGCCACAGGCGCGCTCCCTTGGGTGCGCGCCTGGTACTGCTGGTCAGTTTCGAAGCTGAAGCGGAAAGGCATCATGGTCAATAGCCGAATCGTTGGTTAGTGCGTGGTCCCGAAAATCCAGGAAAATTGCGGGCTCGCCTTGAGGTCAGCAAGTACTTGGCTTGCGGTTATGACCTTGCCATTCTTTCCTTTTTTCCCAACCAAGGCCATGCCGCTGTTGTACGTTTTCACGAAAGCCACATCGGTTGGATCTTTGCTCTGGCTGAGTATGCTCGTTATGGATGAGCCAGTGAGCTGTGCGTACGCCCACGCCGTAATTCCTTTCCCCGCATCGTTGAAGAAGAGCAAGCCACCGTTGCTACTACTTCTCATTGATCCGCGCCCCTTTATGAGTGGTGACGAACTCGCCCTCCGCGCATTAGCCAATATCAGGTTGCCACCTTTATGTAGGGCGCGGACCACGAATTGAACTGGCGCGTTGTTCGACCGCACCAGGTGACCATCGGTTGCCTTCCCCGTCGCGGCTGCAACACTCTGGTACTTCCCGACGGTAGCGTTCTTGTCCAGGGTGAGTGTGTAGGTGAGCACGACGGCTTCATTCGCGCCAATCTTCCCAATATTCCAGTGCAAGGTATTGGTTTTCCCATTGGTGAGCGTGCTGGTGAGCACGACGTTGGTGAGCGGGACCGAGCCAGGATTCGCAGTCGCCACGCGGAAATTGATCTTATCGCCTTGGCTCATTGTTGCTTTCGCGCTGGAGGTATGGGTGATGATAAGGGCTGCCGGTTTGTTCACTTTTTGCGCGCCTAGAACTCTTCCGGTTACCAGCGGAATAGTAGGTGGGGTAACCGGGGGAGCGGCAGGCGTAACTACTGGGGCAGGGACTGGACGAGTGAATACCGTCACCGAGCTCGTTGCCGTGCTGGATTGCACGGATGCGCCTTGGAATTGCGCTGATGCACTTGCAGTGTTCGTGTACACCCCAGCGCCACTCGTCGGGCTTACGGTGAGCGTGTACGTGGCAGTCATTGTTGCTCCCACAGCTAAGCTATCCAAGGTGAAGTCCTTCTCGAAGAGCACGCCACCGTGCTGGTCAGGTAAGCGATCGTGGATGTCGACGTTCGTCAGGGGCACGTCACCGGTGTTCGTCGCATTCACCGTGTAGGCAATCTGGTCACCGGCCGCTACTGGACCAGTGGCGCTGTTCGTCTTGCTCACGACCAGCTGCGGGTGTGCTGGGAGTAATACGGTCGTAAGGCTGGTTGTGTCATTATTCGACTTCGTGGGCTCGGGTGTGGTGGTCGAGATGTGCCCCTGGTTAGTGAACGTGTATGGCTGCCCAATTGTGAGTCCATCAGGGATTTGCACGGTGACGCTTACCGTGTTATCACCGTTTTGCTTGGGGAGCTGGCCCAGGTTCCAGGTCACCGTACCATTCGCAAGAACGCCACCGTTACTTGCCGAAACAAAGTTTGCATTGGGCGGCAGCGTGTCGGTGAGCTTGACGTTCCCAGCTGGAGAGAGCCCGAGGTTTGTGTAGTGCAGGGTGAAGGTGACTTGCTCGCCAGGCTGTGCAGTCGTGGGGAAGAATTCGCCGAGTGCAAGGTCGGGGTAGGCGTAGACGATGTTCCCCTGCCAGGCACCGAAGACGTTGACGTTGCCCAGGAACCAGTTGGAGCCAACGAAGTTCGTGTTCGCCACGTTGATGAGGTTCGTGGCTACGTTGATGTCGCCCGTGTTGATGGCGGCGAAGCGATTGCTGTTCGCGGTGTTGCTGCCTGTGCTGGCGTTGACGGTGATGGCGTTGTTTATCGTGGCATCGTTGGCATTGCTCACGCTCAAGGTGGCGCTCGGATCCACACCGGCATTCAAGTAGCCGGAACCACCTGGGTCAATGACGGAGCCACTCCAGCCACCGAAGAGGTGCGGGATGAAGGAGAAGAAGTTTGAGCCAACCACGTTCGTATTGACCTGGTTCACCACGCTGTTCTGCAGAACGACGCTGCCCGTGTTGATGGTGGCGCCGTCGCGATTGTTCAACGCGACGTTACTGCCGGTGTCACCGTTCACGGCGAGGCTGTTACTAATGTCGGCCACATTCTGGTTACTCACGTTCACCGTCGTCGCAGACACGCCGGTGAGGTCAGCGAGGACGCCCTCCCCCGGCAGGATGATGTCGCCGGTGAGGTTACCGAAGAAGTTCATAGCCGAGAAGAGCCAGTTGGATCCAACGATGTTCGTGTTGAGGAGGTTGAGGATGTTCGTACCCACGTTCACGTCCCCGGTGTTTATTCGCGACTGGCGCGTGCCACTGGCAACGTTGCCGCCGGTGTTCGCATCGACAGTCACCGTATTGGTAATCGTCCCACTACTCACGTTGTTCACCTGGACGTTCGTCGGGAGTGCCGTACTCTGCGTGAGCATGCTAAGGAACGCGGTAAGTAAGTCGATGCTGCCGGAGTAGTTCTCGAAGAAGTTCTGGTTTTGGTTGTTGAAGTTCGCACCGGTAAGGTCCGTGTTCACGGCATTCACCATTGCTGTAAAGGTGTTGGCGTTGCCGGTGGAAATGTCGCTGAAGCGATTTCCATTCGCGACGTTGTTCCCCGAGTCGGCAGTGGTCGTGGCGGTGTTATCCAAGCTGGCCTGGTTTGCGTTGTCTACGGTAACGGTGCCGTCAATACCGGGCGTGGCAAAGTTCGTGACGTTCGTGTTGATGGTATTCGGGACGGTTACCCCAGCATTGGCATTCCCCGTGCTCACGCTTACCGGGACGGGCGAGTCGTGGCCGTTCGCCGCATTGCTGCCGGTGGTGGCGGTAGCAGACCCGCCGTTATCTACCGTCGCACCGTTCGTGTTAATGACGCCCGTGTTGTTCACCGTAACATTTGCGGGATCGCACGTGGACGAGTTGCCAGCGGCATCCCGCGCAATAGCGGTGAGCGCGTGGCTACCATCCCCAGTCGTACTCGTGTCCCAGGTGGTGGAGAAGGGAGCGCTCGTTACTTCCGGTCCCAGGTTCAGACCATCCAGTTGGTACTGCACGCCTACGACGCCAATGTCATCACTCGCATGCACCGTCAACGGCACAATGCCCGTCATGATGGTCCCCGTTGTGGGTTTGACGAAGCTAATCGTCGGTGCGGCAGCGTCGGGTGGTGGTGGCGCGTTGTGCACCTGTACGTGTACGTCAGTTGCCGTTGCGGTGTTGCCAGCGGCATCCCGTGCAATTGCGGCAAGTGTGTGGGCGCCATCAGTCGTTGTGGCGGTATCCCAAGTGAGGTGGAACGGTGCCGACGTGACTTCGGCGCCAAGGCTCGCGCCATCCAAGGTGAACTGCACGCCAATTACGCCAAGATTATCCGTGGCACTGGCCGTCACCGACGTTGTGCCCGAGAGAATGGTGTTGTCCCCTGGCGCGGTTACGGTCACCATAGGTGCGGTCGTGTCTGGTGCCGGTGCGTTGCTCACGCTCACGCTCACGGTCTGCGAGTCAAGGATGTTACTCGCTGTGTCCGTGAGTTCGGCGACTAGGCCGTGACTGCCATTTGGGGTTTGGTTGGAATTCCACGTGAGCTCGTACGGCAGTGCTGTGACCGGCGCCCCAATGGGAATGCCATCAATGAGGAATTGCACCGACGCAGTAGTGGCAGGGTCGGCAACCGAAGCAATCAAGGGGATGCTGCCGGTAATGACGGCGTTGGCCGCCGGTGAGGCAAGTTGGATTCCCGCGGTTGTCGCGTGAGCCGTTGGTACCGTGAGTAGTGCACCAGGAGGCAAGATGAGGATGCTAATGGCGATCGTGGCAATGCCCCGTGCCAGCCGTCGTTGATTTGTAGGGGAGAACATCATAGGGAGGAGAGGTTGGTTGTTAGAGGAATACTTCTAGCGGTACAGTGGCTGGAAATCTTCGGTCAACGCTTCCGTCATTGCCAGCGCTGGCCGAAGGAAGGGAAGGAACTTCCCTCCTCCAGCTGCCACTACTGCGTAACTGTGGTCCAGTTCGTGTTTGCGACTACGCCGACGGTCGTGAGAGCCGTTGCGTCGCCTGTGTTGATCATGCCACCCTTCGCGCGTGACGAGCCACCCATGCTGCCCGATGCTGCATCGGCAGTGTTGTTGCCCGTGTTCGCCAAAGAGGCCGCCATGGTGTTCACCGTGGCGTGGTTCTTGTTCTTCACGTTCGCTGTGAGCGTGGTGTCTCCGTCGCGGGCGCCAGCATTGCCAGTCTGGTCGATCTGGGTCTGGTTGTCGTTCACGCCAACGAGGACGCCGGTCATGGCGTTCGCAGCGCCGGTGAGAATCATGCCACCGTTTGCACGCGATGAACCGCTCATGCTGCCAGAGAGTGCTCCGGCAGAGTTGTTACCGGTGTTCGACGTCGCAAAAGCGCCGGTATTAATCGTCGCTGAGCTGTCGTTCTTCACCGTGATCTTGGAGTTCAAGTCGCCGCTGGGTGTCCAGGTGTCAGCGAGAGCAACGCTACCGCTGAAGAGGACGAGAGCTGCGATGGAACCGAATCCGAGTAATTTCTTGTTCATGTAAATTCACCCCCTTTCAATAAACCCGCGGGTTGCGGGTGAGATCGTGTGCTGTGGCCAGAAAGGGACCTCCCACTGCTCGATGGCAGTCGATGGTCCGCTGTCGCTTTGGCCACAGACCTAGGTTGGTGTTTGGGATCTCCTCTGCGAGTGACGACGCACAGGAAATTGCGCGGACCAACCTAAGTCAGTGACCGAAGGGCATTGGCAAAGCACATAGAATGGAAGGAGCAGAGATAGTCTCTGTCCCAAATGCTTTGACCCGCGCAAGGGGGTATGGATGGTATTGAGAGCGGGAGCATCTCCGCTCATTGTTCGACCGTCACTTGTCGATTCCTACAGTAAACTCGTAGTTAATCTGCAGGAGTTCTTTTAGTCTACATTAGGTGCATGAAGTATAGAACCCATAAATATTCACGGTAGTCATATAAATCGCTTGTAACCAGCGTTTGCGTGTTCGAGGGGTGTGGATAACTCGTAGGTAATTTTGTCTAGTTCGTTATAACGTAGTATTCTCCATTTTTTA
>CAIPSZ010000107.1 GCA_903867845.1 Candidatus Kerfeldbacteria bacterium
CATACGAGATAACGTGATGTGACTGGAGTTCAGACGTGTGCTCTTCCGATCTCCGTGTTGTAGTTCGCGTCTTCAGAAACGACAACGTTTTGATCCACGGGAGCGAGCACGTACACGGTGCTAGCGTTCTGGAAGGCGACGCCAGTAAAGGCGACCTGGAGGTCGCTGATTGGGCTAATCACCCCATCGGCAATGACCGAATTCCAGGCTGCTTTCGCACCCGACTTTGGGAAAACCAACGTATCGAAGTGCTCCATCATCAGCGGCCCGCACACACCCGCAACCGCAATCGCGGAGCCATCAGCAGATGCAGCTTGGTTGCCGCACGTCGTCGAATCGACGAGCTTCCGATTCGCCATGGTGTACACCGCCAAAGTGCGCTCCGAACCAGATGTATTTGCTACGAACGTTTCTTCCCCAACGATAACTTGCTTGTGGTCAGGGAGTAGCGTGACGCTGTTGAGGAAGGTGCCAATCGCCTCTCCATTCACCTTCGGGTGCTTCCCTTGGACAAGGGTGAGGAACGGCTGCCCGGATTTCACGCGAATCTTTACCGTGTCCACCGACGTTGTTGAAGTTATGTACGCCATGGCCCCAGTAGTGACATCGTAGTCGTAGGTCACCATCTTACTGGTATTCAAGAACGCGCTGCTCTTCAAGAGCTTCCCGGTGGCTAGACTGTACTTCTGCAACGTCGTCGACGTCTGGAAGAACGCTGATTGCGTCGTTGTCGTGACTACTCCTTTTGTGAATGTCGCAGCGGGGGTTGTCGCAGCACTGGCTGCAGCACTGCCAATGGAGAAAAGCAATGCGGCACTAATTGAAAACAGGGACACGGAGCGCAATACTTTGGATTGATGCATACGTGTGTGATTACGGAGTGAGTTGTAACCTTACGCTTTTGCTGGAATCACTGCCGCTGGTGCGGGCAAGTTTCGGTACACCCACATGAAGGCTAAGGAGACAATGGGCATTGCGACGAACACGCCCACGCCCAAGCAGATTGCGCCGAGGATCATGATCCCCGCAGCAGTCAGGCCGAAGAGGAAAAGCTGACCCTTAATACCCATGGTCATTTCACCGCTCGCATGGAGTGCTTCCATAATCCCCATGTCCTTATCCACGATGAGGTAGATGGTGAACGAGTACTTGAGCGCCCAGTAGATGCCCGGAACGATGAGCAAGATGAGCCCACCAATGACAATGAGTCCGACGAGAATAGTGCCGCCGAGTATGTTCACGAAGTGCTTCGTCTGGGTGAATAGTGCGGTTATTTCTGGTTTCCGACCGGCGTGGTACTCCAGCAGGATGTGGTACAACCCGCCCGTAAGCCACGCCGACACGACGAGGCTGAGCAAAGAGAAGATGAAGCTATTCCCCAAGCGATTCGGAATGGCCGTAATTATTGTGACTAGTAACAATAGGGTGATGAAGTACCAAAAGTCTTTTTTCAGAGACTCCCAGCCGTACCGGACGGCGGCGCCGATTTGTACTGTTTTCACATCCATAGGTCTATGGGTTAAAGCTTAGTGCGAGTAGAGAAAGTGGAACGCGTGGTAGACGAGCATGGCCGGCCAGACAATAGCCTTGAGGAAGCCGAGCACGCCAATCCAGAAACCCGTGGCTGTGGAGAGGTAGTAGACGACGGCGCCAATGAAGCCGAGCCCATACACTGCCTCACCGCCGCGCTTGTGCATATGACCCATCATAAGTCAATCATTAGTGATTAGATGATCTCATGGAACATGATCCACTTCACCTTCAGTGTAAACCATACCAGCCAACCAAGGAAGGCGCCGATGGTGAGCCGCTCCCACACGCCAACGGTTTGCCAGCCCTGGCCCACGCCAAGGGCGGTGAGCCCGCCGGTAATGACAATGGTGAGGGCAAGAGCCCAGGAAATGCGTGCCATATTCACATGCTCGACTTGATGGAAGCTGAACCCACCGAGGATGGCGGCGGCAATCGTCAGCAGTGAGACGAGACTAGCGAGGCCGATGTGCAGTGTGCCCCCTGTCGTCGCCACTGCGTGCCGCGGATCCTGTGGGAAGACCAGCATCAAGCCACCGAATAGGCCAATGAGCCCCACCAACCAGAGCGTCGTCCGCACGCGTTTGCTCCGCACCATCCGGCTCGGCCCCAAGCCCAGCAGGATGAGGCCAAGGTTGTACAAGCCGAATAGCACGAAGAGCACCACCAGAGGTTTCGATCCTGCCACCGTGAGCTCGCTAATGGAATTGTACGAGTGGCTATACCCGTGACGGAGTATGCCGCCAATGACAACTGCCAGGACGTAGAGCGTCGCCGAGATGGAGCCAATGTAGAGCGAGCGACAGTTCATAGTTACAGCTGCGCTAGCGTGGTGCCCCACTGCTCCGCTCGATCGATCTCACCGTCTACGAGCGGTCCTTGTTTATCCGTAACGAAGAAGCCTTGGGGTTGTGCTATGAGTGTACCACCTTTTGCCTCGAGTATTTTCACCATTTTTACGGACGCGTAGCCAATGGTCTTCATAAGTGCACGCAAGGCAAAGTTATGGTCCTTTTCCCGAAAGCGTGTATCAAACGCAGCAACTTTCGCACCCTTCAATCCGTCGGCCGGGATAGCTTCAAAAAGCTTTTGCAAAGCAGGCGTCGGCCGGCCACCTTGCGTAGGTGTGCCGACGACGAGGAGTTTGAGTTCGTACCAGCCGATGGCCTCTAGCTCCTTCGCCGAACGGACCTGAACATCACCGCCAATACCCTTGCCAATGGCTTGAGCAATTTTCTCGGTGTTGCCGAATTGCGAGTCGTAGAGGACGAGAGTGGTCATGGATTACTTTCTAGAGTTTCTGAAATTCTGAGCTCCTCCGGTCATATTCGGTTCTGCGGGTTTTCCAAGATCTGGAAGGGCACTTTCAATATCGTTCCATATTTTCTGCAATTCACCAATTTCTACGTAGCGGTCGCAATCGAAGCTGATAGCGTTTGGTTTCACGGTAACGGTAACGCCTTTGTGCGCAAGAGTATTGAGAAAGTCTTCAGGGAATTGGAAATGCTCTAAGGGTTTTCCAGTGAAGCCAATCTTCTGGGTACTCAGACCGTAGTACCCAGACTCGTAGGTTGCGTAGCCTTTCCGTCGTAGGTTCATCACTGACTGTTGCACTTGCGGTTCTATGCTCTCAAGGTAGCAGCCCATTGATAGCTCTTCGGGCGTGGGCGCCGGGTTTTTGACTTTCCGTTCTTGATACGTACTCCGAGATTCCTCATGTACTCGTTTTCGCTGCTTCGCGTACAAGCTATACGTTTGAACCTGCGCTTCGGTAACATTGAGAAACGCACGAACGTGCTCAACCTCTTCTGGCGAACCACTTTCGAGTATCTCAGTCACTATATCTTCATTGTGCAAATCTCTTTGTTCGTGTCCCGATTCCATTTCAGACATAAACGTTTTCGTTCAGCGAACTGGATGACGAAGGATTGTCTTCAGCTTACTCGGCGCGGTGCGACGTGGGTCGCTGAAGTAGATCTCGTGATGCTTGCCGCGGTACTTCAATCCTGACTTCTTCACGAATGCGTCCATAATTGCAATAGTCTTTGCTTCCGTGACGTATGGCCCGACGTTCAGGATTTGCGCGGCCTTCCCCTCTTTGAACGTGATGAGCTTCACCTTGGTGAGGAAGGGATTTGGCTTTTTGACTTTCAGAACTTTGACGGCTGCAGCAAGGTGCGCGTCGGTGATGTGCGGCGGCTGCATGAGCATGACCTGGTACAGCCACTTGTTCCGCGCCTTGATGTCCCATCCCCCACCCGGCATCCACCACAATCCGTCCATGGGTGCCATGGTGTAGTCTGGTCCGACCTTCGCTTTCTTCAACGTGAACTTGATTGTGTAGTAGATGCTGTACAGTGCG
>CAIPSZ010000108.1 GCA_903867845.1 Candidatus Kerfeldbacteria bacterium
CCTTGACCTCAAGGAGGCGGCTATCCGTGCGCTTTTCCAGGGGATGCTGGGCGATTAGATGTGGGGGGAGGGTGTAATTGAAGTCGGAGAGGGTAAAGGGGGAGTGAGGGGAGAGGGGAGAGGGAAGTTAGTAAGGGAGAGGGAGAGAGCTTCGGTGACGCGGGACTTCACTTGAGGGGAGCGGTCGGGGGAATTGCGGGGGAAGTTGAGGCAGATTTTTCCGTGGCGGGAGCAGGGAAAATTGGACAAGCCAATAGGCGCAAAGGAGGAGTAGAGAATAGTATTGCATGTCATCCCGGGCGTAAGACCCGGGATCTTGCGATTGTACAGGTGAACGACCATGCAGTCAGTTGGTTTCTCGTGAGTAGTCACGGTTCATCCACCTTTTCTGGCGTCAGAAAAGGTGGCCCAAAAGACCGTTGGGGGCGAAACAACTCCATTCCCTTGGAAAATTCGTAGAGTATTTACAAACAGCGTGGTTTCGCCCCAAAACCCCCAGACTTCTTACATAACTAGTATTTTTTTACGAAAGGAAAGAAGTGAGTATTCGATCAGCATTCAGGAGCAGGGGAAACTGGACAAGCCCATCGGTGCGAAGGAGGAGTAGCGTATCCAGTTGTGTCATCCTGAACTCGTTTCAGGATCTCCGGGTTTAGAGATGCCGGATCGGAGTCTGGTATGACATATTTCGTTTGGGGGTAATTCAGGGAGAAGGAATACCCTTTACTCATGAACCCAAACTACTACGCTTACCCAGCAATGCGCGCAGTGACCTATGGCCATAGCTGGATGTGGCCGATTAGCATTCTGTTCTGCATCGGCATTGTTGTACTCATTCTGCTCGTTGTTCGGCCACGGCACTGGCACCACCATGGCCACGGCATGTGGCAACATTCGAATGCGCTAAACATTTTGCAGGAGCGCTACGCCAAAGGGGAAATTACCAAAGAGCAATTTGAGGACATGAAGAAAACGCTTGAAGCGTAAGTGGTATCGTTGTTTACGATTTCCTACTGATCGTTCGCCAGAACGGCTCCAGTTTTCGACTGTAGTGATTTTCGTTTGTGAGCGGGATGGTGAACTGCTTACCCCACGGTGCGAACTTCTTCGTGTGCGTGCGGTTGAAAAGTTTTCGGTACGCAGACATCTTGTCACTAAGGGACGTGCTATGGACGAATGAGGTAAAAGCGGCGAGGGTTTTTGGATCTCGTCCAGTGAGGTAGGCGAGCGCATTCTTCTCACCTCGCCACGGAATGCCGCGGAACGTGAAGAAGGCAGTGATGAGTTCCGTGACGCTGTAGAGCAACTGCAGTTCCAAAGCAGCGGTGTACGTTCGATTCCGGGCACGGTAGTACCGTTCATTTTCCATGCGCATGTAATTCACCTTTACCCACACGTCCCACTTTTCTTGTTCAGCGACGACAAGGGGTTTCCGTGCTTCCAATCTGGATTGCAAATGCTGGAGTATGTTCGTCGGATCGTACATAATCTTTCCTTGACGGAGCCAGGTGACGAAAATACCTTCCAGTGCATTGCCAGAGAACGATTTCTTCGGCAGAAGTTTTTGGAGGAAGGGTAGGTCAAAGAAAAAAATGTCCGCAAAATGCCTCTCAACCAAAGTGTACAGTGAACGGATATGCGAAGAATTTCTATTCAGGATGATGACCAGGTCAATATCGCTGTGCTTGCCAATGGTTTTCGCGGTTGATCCGGTGAAGAATATGCCCTTCACCTTCGGGGAGGCTTGTGCATTTGCGACGAGCTGCCGCAGGGTTTGCGAGTTCTTCATACGTATAGGGTTTACACCTAGGGGTAGTGTACTAGTGCTGAGCCGGCGCAACAATGCATCGGTTAAAAATAGTTCGGTTATGATCTCGTCAAAGCGTGATTTTTGTGGTATAATAGCGGCATGGAACTGCGCACGCTGAAGGAACTTGATGTTGCCGGAAAGCAAGTTATTGTTCGCGTTGACTTCAACGTCCCGCTGGATAACGGAAAGGTGGTTGAGGCAACGAAAATCACCTCGGCACTTCCAACCATTGCGTACCTACGCAGCCAGCACTGCCGGATTGTCCTGCTGACGCACCTGAAACTTTTGGAAAGCACCGCCGGAAAGGTTGACCCAGCGTTTAGCTTGCGGCCAGTTTTTGATTACCTGGCGGAAAAAATGACCGGCATTCGGTTCTTCCCCCAAGTTCCCGGTACGCCCGAAGCAGTTACCGCGAGCCAGACGCTGCGCAATGGTGATATTGCCCTATTTGAAAACCTTCGTTTCAACCCTGGCGAACAGGCGAATGACCCTGCGTGTGGCGCATCTCTGGCTGCCATGGGTGATTGCGTGGTCATTGAAGCGTTCTCGGAGTGCCACCGCAAGGTCGCATCCATGAGCATCCTGCCGACCTTGAAACCTTCGGCCGTCGGGTTGCACATGGAGAAGGAAATTACGTATTTGAGTAGTGTGATGGGAAAGCCGAAGCGGCCGATGGTGGCGGTCATTGGAGGAGCGAAAATTTCCACCAAACTCCCGGTCATCCGGAGCATGCTGGAGCACTGCGACTACGTCCTGCTGGGTGGGGCACTGGCGAACACCATACTCAAAGCGCAGGGGATTGCCGTCGGGAAGTCGCTGATTGAGGAGAGCATGGTGGCAAGCGTGAAGGATTTGTCGCTGACCACGAACAAGCTCCGCGTACCCATTGACGTGGTCATGGCCACGAAACCCGAAGCTGGCATTCCCACGCAAATCGTGGCCGTGGCTAACGTTCCGGATGACCAGCTCATCCTGGACATTGGGCCAGAAACGCTGGACCTCTACAACATGATCCTACAGACCGCGGGCACGATAGTGTGGAATGGCCCCATGGGCTACTTCGAGCTGCCGGAATTTGCCAAAGGCACGGACGAGCTTACCAAGGACATTGCTGGCTCGCACGCCATTACCATAGCCGGTGGCGGGGAGACGCTAGACGCCATTCACAACTTGAAGCTTACCGAAAAGTTTACTTTCATTTCCACTGGCGGCGGTGCCATGCTGAAGTTCCTGGAGGGGAAACCCATGCCTGGCATCATCCCGCTGCTCAAGAATAGCTAACTTATGGCGAAACTCACCACCCTCAATGCACTGGAAATTCTCGACTCGCGCGGTAACCCGACGCTAGAAGTT
The DNA here is from genome assembly GCA_903867845.1 of Candidatus Kerfeldbacteria bacterium. Lineage (GTDB taxonomy): Bacteria > Patescibacteriota > Patescibacteriia > PEXW01 > PEXW01 > CAIPSZ01. Next base: position 3,164 of record CAIPSZ010000108.1, read on the forward strand.
ACGGCTACGCTGGATGACGGAAGCGTGGGCGTTGCCGGCGTGCCGTCCGGTGCATCTACGGGCACGCATGAAGCACTGGAATTGCGGGATGAGGACCCGAAACGCTACGGCGGAAAGGGCGTGCGCAAGGCAGTGGCGAACGTTACCGGACCCATTGCTACAACGCTCGTGGGGCAGGATGTGCGTAACCAGCAAACCGTTGACCAGCGCCTCATTGACTTGGACGGTACGGAAAATAAATCTAAGCTCGGCGCGAATGCAATCTTGGGTACCTCGCTCGCCATTGCGCGGGCGAATGCGAAGGCGGCGAAGCAAGAATTGTGGCAGTACATTGCCAGCCAGTACGGCTTTGCCAATGCGGGGAAATCTTTCCCCATTCCCATGTGCAATGTCATCAATGGTGGCGTACACGCGGATTCGGGGTTGAGCTTCCAGGAGTTCATGATCCTGCCGCAGCACGCCGACTTCCCCGAGCGCTTGCGCTGCGCCGCAGAAATTTTCCATACCCTCGCTAAGGTGCTGAAGGGCAAGGGCTTCCAAACCTTGGTCGGGGATGAAGGCGGCTACGCGCCACGGTTGCGCAGCAACGAAGAACCGCTCCAGCTCATTGCCGCAGCGATTGCGGATGCCGGTTACACGCTGGGTACTGACGTCCTGCTCGGCATGGATGCCGCTGCAAGCGAGTTTGTGAAACCTGACGGTACGTACCCGCTGGCACTCGAGGAAAAAGGACTGTCCGCTGACCAACTGACCGCCCTGTACGCCGAGTGGCACGACACGTACCACCTTGCATCGGTTGAGGATGGACTGGCCGAAGATGACTGGGCGAACTGGCCAGCACAAACTGCAGCGCTTGCAGCAAAGGGCATGTGGGTGGTGGGGGATGATTTGTTCGTCACCAACGTGCAGCGGTTGCAGAAAGGCATTGACGCCAAGGTGGGGAATGCCATCCTCATCAAGCTCAACCAAATTGGCACGCTCTCGGAAACGATTTCCACTATCAAGCTCGCCCAAGCGCATGCCTACAAAGTCATTATCTCGCACCGTTCGGGCGAGACCTGCGATACGACCATTGCGGATCTGGCCATTGCCGTTAGCGCTGATGCCATTAAAACTGGTTCGCTGTCCCGTGGGGAGCGCATGGCAAAGTACAATCGTCTCCTCGCTATCTGGCAATCGCTCCATGCGTGAACGTTGCCCTATCCTGAAGCCACAGCTGCCGGTCGTCTTACTTATTTTAGACGGGTGGGGAATTGGTAAACCCGGGCCGTGGAATGCGATTACGCAAGCGAAAGCACCAACGTACGCGAGGATGCTCAAGCGCTACCCGCACAGCGAGCTCGAAGCCAGTGGTCGGTCCGTTGGGCTGCAAACCGGCCAAGCGGGAAATTCCGAAGCCGGGCACTTGAACATTGGTGCCGGGCGTGTGGTGCTGCAGGATGCGGTCTACATTTCCCGCGCTATTAGCAATGGATCGTTCTTTCGTAACGCTGCATTTACCCGGGCGGTCAAGCACGTGAAGAAGCACCACTCCACCTTGCACCTGGTGGGCATGATGGGGACGAGCCAGAGCGCGCACGCAAACCCGGACCACTTGCTCGCCCTCCTCACCTTCGCGCGTTTGCTCAAGCTGCCCCGCGTCGTGCTGCACTTGTTCACGGATGGGCGGGATAGCCCGCGCTTTGCAGCGATTAAGCTCCTGAAGAAACTGGAGAAGGAACTGGGGAATACGAAAATTGCCACGGTTACCGGGCGCTACTACGCCATGGACCGGGCATTGCACTGGGACCGCATCCAGCAGACGTACGACCTGCTCACCCTGGGGAAGGGGACGCGCGCCGAAAGTGCCGAGGGTGCCATTATGAAAGCGTACAATCGCGATGAGAGCGATGAGTTCATTGAACCAACCGCAGTGGTTGCCAATGGCAAGCGGCCGACGACGATCAACGATCATGATTCGATAATCTTCTTCAACCTGCGCAGTGACCGCGCTCGCCAGCTCACCAAGGCTTTCGTCCAGCCCAACTTCACGGGTTTCAAACGGCAGAAGGTCGTGAAGGATATTGTGTTCGTCGCCATGACGAACTTCGGCCCCGACCTTCCCGGCGTGCTCTCCGCGTACCCAAGCCGCGACGTGCAAACCTCACTGCCCGAAGTGCTGAAAGCCTACCGCCAGCTGTACGTCTCCGAAAGCGAGAAGTACGCCCACATGACCTACTTTTTCAACGGCGGCTACGATCACCCCATTGCCGGTGAGGATCGCGTTTCCATCCCTTCGCCACGAGTGCGCACCTACAACCTCCGGCCCGCCATGTCGACGACGAAGGTAACCCAGTGTGTCATTCGCGACTTGCGCACACGCAAGCATGATTTCATTGGGGTGAACCTTGCGGCCCCAGACATGGTAGCGCACACTGGCCACCTCCACGCTTCCATAAAAGCCGTGGAAGCGGTTGACCACGCGCTTGCCCAACTCCATGCTGCAGTTGCGAAAGCGCACGGCACGCTCCTCATCACCGCAGACCACGGCAACATTGAAGAGCTGCGCAATCCACGAACCGGCGAGGTGGACACCGAGCACTCCACGGGCCACGTGCCATTCATCGTGGTGAACGACGAGTACCGGAAGTACCACCTGCGCCAGCTCGGCAAGCTCGCGGACATTGCGCCAACCATTCTCAACATCATGAACGTGAGCAAGCCCGAGGTCATGACGGGCCATAGTCTCTTCTGCACACTCCATGACTGATCCTGCGCCATTCACCCCGCGCGTCCGCCCGCTCGTCCTACTCATCCTGGACGGCTGGGGCGTGGCGCCACCCTCGCGCAGCAACCCGTTTGGCATTGCCAAAACGCCAACCTACGACGACCTCGTGAGCCACTACCCAGCTATGACCTTGCAAGCATCTGGTGAATCTGTCGGCCTGCCGTGGGGCGAGATGGGGAACTCGGAAGTTGGCCACGTCAATCTGGGGTCGGGCAAAATCGTGTACCAAAACCTGCCGCGCATTAATCGCGCCATTGCCGATGGCACGTTCTTTACCAACCCCGCTTTCCAGAGTGCCGTGGCGCACGTGAAGGAGAAGAAATCTCGCCTGCACCTGATGGGCTTAGTGAGCTCGGGTGGCGTGCACAGCTTCAACGAGCACCTGTACGCGCTCTTGGAGCTTGCCAAGCGCGAAGGTCTGGCCGAAGTGTACGTGCACGCGTTCCTGGATGGTCGGGATACACCGCCAAAGAGCGCGATCAACTTCATCGCGAAGCTCCTGGAACACATCCAGGAAGTTGGCGTGGGGAAAATTGCCACGCTCAGCGGCCGGTTCTACGCCATGGACCGAGATAACCGTTGGGAGCGCGAGCAGAAAGCGTACGATGCCATGGTGCAGGGCAAAGCCGACGTCACGGGTACGGATCCACTGGTCCTCATCCAGCAGAGCTACGACCGCAACGTCTACGACGAAGAGCTGGTACCCACCGTCATCAACGGTGCGGATGGCAAACCCGTTGCCACGGTGCAGGATGGTGATGCGGTTATCACCTTCAACTTCCGGCCCGATCGCATGCGGCAAATTACCAAAGCCTTTGTCCTGCCGGGCTTTGAGAAGTTCGACCGTGGGCCGTACATGAAGGACCTCACGTTTGTTACCATGACCGAGTACGACAAAGACTTGCCGGTAACAGTTGCCTTCCCACCGGAAGACATTGCGTGGCCCGTGGCGCGGGTGGTGTCCGAGGCAGGATTGACGCAACTCCACATTGCCGAAACTGAGAAGTACGCGCACGTGACGTACTTCTTCAACGGCGGGCATGAACAAGCGTACACCGGTGAGGACCACGTGCTCATCCCGAGCCCGCACGTCTCCAGCTACGACCAGAAGCCAGCAATGGCGGACCGGGAAATTACCGACCGTTTGGTGAAAGAGCTCGACAAGGGCAGCTACGATTTCTACGTGGCGAACTTTGCCAATGCGGATATGGTTGCGCACACCGGAAATTTCCAAGCAACCATAGAAGCCCTGCAGACGATCGATGACTGCTTGCGGCAAATTGTCGATGCGGTGCTGGGGGCGAATGGCGTGCTGTACATCACTCCAGCTCACCTGGGGAACGTCAAATGGAACATGGGTTGCTGATGTGCAACCAAGTTCTATTAATTACCTTGGAACGAGTATTACGAAGATCACCCTCAATATGGCGGTTGTAACAACTGATGCAAATGGTGCCTTCACATTCTCTACAAAGGCTCCATCTGACTTTGGTGGAGTTCATGATATTTACGCCGTTGCTAACGGTGTC
>CAIPSZ010000109.1 GCA_903867845.1 Candidatus Kerfeldbacteria bacterium
CCAGCGGTTCACTTGTCAATGATCTACTTGAACGGAAAATCGTATCACGAATTGGCCTATATGTCAATATCCCAGCCAAGTGAGGTACGTTTAACACAAGTTTGGGTCACTAGTTATCCCCAGTTATGGAGGAAAAGTTGCCCCAGTCGACAATTGAGCGGTTTCGGCGTTTAGCTACGCTTGCTTGTGCCATGGAGCTTACCCCGCGCCACCCTTTGTACGAATATCGGAAGAAACACCGTCTCACCCGGCGACAACTGGCCGTGCAGATAGGTTGCTCGACCCGGACCTTGGCCCGGTGGGAGAAGGGACACTTCTGCCCGAGACTCGCCTTCGCGGTGCGGGCCGGTCAGGTGACCGGACTCGCCGTGGAGGCGTTGGGCGATTCGCTGTGGGCACAACTGTCCGAGGGCTTGTCGAGGGTAGCCTAAAAGATGGCGCAGATGGATGCTCCAAGAAGAAGGTTCGAACATCGTCTACTAGGGTGCACCAGCTTCAAATGGCCTATTTTTATTGGTCAGGAAAATAGGGCAAGGAGGACGTTCGCACCTACATTCGCAAAAAATCTTACCGAGAAGCTTACACTCTGCAGTATCATTACCTAGGGGGGGGGTAAAGAACTCTGTTTAGATCGGGGGTACGGCATGTGTCCCCCGACCTGTAAAAAGCAGACCCACGTCCAGATGGAGCGTGGGTTGCGGGGAAAGATCGTAGATTGGCTTAGGCGGGTACCGGTGCCGGCTTGTTCTCGAGGGTGAGCTTGAGCTCGTAGTCGAGCGTGGTGATATACTGGTGGTACGCGCGGATTTTTTGTAGGAGCGCATCCACCGTGGTGAGCAGTATCTGACACCGCTCTTCGTCGACCTTGCTGCGGGTCGTGAGTGACCCTTCGAAGTCGTACGTGGTGTCGTGGAAGCGGATACGGACCTCACCTTCGGCATTGACCAGTCGGAATGCCTCGAGAATGCCGACGACCTGGTGCACGAGCTGGCTGATGATCACCTGGGTCTCGAATGGCCCACGGAACTTGGCGTTGTGCCATGAGCGCGCATGCTTAGTAAGAACTGTCTTTCCATCTTCCGGCGTTCCTTTGGTCCACTCACGGGGTAACCTAACTGACATGGATGACTCCCTTCACTTGTGACTATTGGTGTTTCGTGTTTGTGCTGGATTATGTAGAGAAATACTGAACCGTGGAGTGTAGCACAAAGAGGGGATTTGTCAACCTTCGGAGTGCGAAGGATTAAAAGAAAGCCGTCCTGGTGTTAGGAGGACGGCGTTGAAGGTGCAGTCGGTTTGCCATTGCCTAGGAACGCGTCGACGAAGGTTTGGAAGTCCTCTGGCGTTCCGGTGAGCATTGCGATTTCGAAGAGCAGCAAGTCGCGGGTGTGCTGGTAGGACAGCTCAATGGTGTGGAGGTCCTGCGCTTTGACCTTCTCCCAGATTTCCGGTGGGACGCCCTGTGCGCAGAGGAACTCCGCGACCCCACCGCACGTCCGTTCCGCTCGCTCGAACATGACTTGCGCATGAATCAGCCGTCTGCGGATTTGCTGTACGCGTTCATTGGTATTGTCTACGTGCATCCGTCACTCTCCTGTTGGCAGGTACATGGCCGCTCCAACCCTTTTGCTGCAGCTAGCCTTACTGCTGTCAGAAGAATACTTTACATTAGAGTCTTGCACTGGCGGTGTCAACGTATTCCACAAGTACAAAGAGAACATGCCTCGTCAAACAACAATTA
>CAIPSZ010000110.1 GCA_903867845.1 Candidatus Kerfeldbacteria bacterium
CCATTTGAAAAAGGTTGGTCAGAGCTGATGGGCGTGGCGAACCGTACGGACTTTGACTTGAAGGCGCACGGGCAGAGCTTCCGCGATGAAGAAGCGAAAGGGGATATCATCCCGTACTGCATTGAACCGTCAGCCGGTGTGGACCGCGCCACCCTTGCCTTCCTCATTGATGCATATGACGAGGTTGAAGGTGGGCGCTCAACCACCACGGAAGCGAACAAAGAGAAGGAAGTCGTCCTGCGATTGAATAAACACCTTGCCCCAATCAAGGTTGCTATCCTGCCGCTCTCCAAAAAAGAACCCCTTGCGGCAAAGGCAAAGGAAGTGCAAGGGCTCATCAACAAAGACTTCACCACGTGGTACGACGACACGCAGTCCATAGGCCGCCGCTACCGGCGTCAGGACGAAATTGGCACACCCTACTGCGTGACCGTGGACTTTGAAACCGTGGAGAAAGACAATGCCGTCACCGTGCGGGATCGGGATACGATGGCGCAGGAGCGCATTGCGATTGCTGACTTGCATGCCTACATTACAAACAAGTTCAATTCCTAAATTTTGCACATGACCAAAACCCTCCGCACCGGCATTCTCCTCGCCCTGGGTACAGCAGGCATTTCGGGCATCAATAATTACATTGCTAAAATTAGCGTCAGCACCGTGAAAGATGGGGTGGTCTTTACCACGCTCAAAAATGTTGTTGTCGCACTCCTTCTGGTTGGCGTCATCCTCATACTCGGGAAGGTGAAGGAAATACGCACATTGACCCGCAAGCACTGGTTCATGCTCGTGAGCATTGGTATCATCGGCGGCGGCGTTCCGTTTGCGCTATACTTTTCAGCTTTACAGCATACCACCGCTTCGTCAGCAAACTTTTTGAGTAAGACCTTATTCATTTGGGTGGCGCTGTTTGGCCTCCGCTTTCTCAAGGAGAAAATTTCGTGGGTGCAGGGGATTGCCCTCGCGGCACTCTTTGGCGGAAACCTGGTCCTTGGCGGTTTCCAGCATATTCACTTCGGTATCAGTGAGTGGATGATCCTTGGGGCAACATTGCTCTGGGCAATCGAGAATATTATCGCCAAGAAAGCGCTTGTTGATCTTTCGAGTACGCTCGTGGCCGGGGCACGTATGGTCATTGGATCAATTATCCTTGCAATTATCGTTCTGGCCCAAGGAAAAGTCGGCATAGTCACGCACCTCACAAGCACGCAATGGTTATGGACACTCTTGCCCGCCGCATACCTGCTTGGCTACGTGCTTACCTGGTATAGCGCTTTGAAGAAAGCACCGGCTACACTGGTGGCGAGCCTGCTCGTGCCCGCGTCATTCATCACCACAATTCTCTCGTACGGTTTCTCCCATGGGCCACTCACCGCGAGCCAACTCTGGAGTGGCGCCCTGTTCGCCGTCGGTGTCGGCTTGCTCGTGTGGGGGAGCAGCCGTTCCATCCAGCCGCATGCTCAACCCGCAACCAGTCGTAGCGACGCGTGACGGTGTGACGCGCGCAGCGCGGTACGGCTTTGGCCCGAACCGCCTGCACCTGTGCGGCCCGGACGCGAACCGGGAAGTTTTTGCGCACCTGGAAGCCGGGTCCACGGATCCGGGCTTGCAGTACCTCATGCAAGGCTTCAAAATCCTGTACCCATACTTGCAGGAGATCGCGCACAGCAATGGCATTGCTGACCCGTTTGATGACCGTGTTGTGGAGGCCTATTGGGTGGGGAATGCGCTTTTAGAAACTATCCCGCAGCAGCGTTTCTATCGTCACTTGCGCGATACCTTGGATTTAAAGCGGAAGTACAAGACCCGAGAATTTGACCAGCTGGTTTCCAAACTCGGTCAAGGTGCGCGCATGCACCACAACGTGCACGTGCTCAACGCCTACAAGCGAACAGGTAATGACGCGGTGCTCCACACCTTGGAGAGTATGGATTCCTGCCGGGTGAGCTGGGGGAAAGTGACTGCGGTGGAAGGTCCGTCGGTTACCGTGCTACGCCAACCCCTAGCCCAGCAAGACAAGAAGTTGTTTCTCGGTCCAGCAATCAGCGTTACGCTTCGTCGGCGCTTGGAAGAAGATGGCTCGCTCGACGAAATGAAGGTCGGGGATATTGTAACCATGCACTGGGGCGTGATTTGCGAGGTGATACCCCCTGCGAGCTTACCGTTCCTCACGCACTACACGGACCTTGCTATACAGCTCACCAACCCAACGCTGTAGTATGGACGTGTACGTCTTTGGGAATCCGGACCTGGAACAGGACAGCTTGCCTGTGCGCGTCGTGCCGCAACTCCAGCGCGTCCGGCCGGACTGTACATTTCATTTGCGTGATCCGCTGGAGGACTGGGATGAGGTGCCTGATCCGCTCATCATCGTGGACACGCTACGCGGGATTGAAAACGTACAGGTTATCACTGACCTAGACGCTTTTGTGGACGCGCCGCGCGTTGGGATGCACGACCTGGATTTACTGGCCCAACTCAAGCTATTGAAAAAAGTTGGCAAGCTCAAACGCGTGACCGTGGTTGGCGTGCCACCGTCGCTTACCCCAGATCAGGCCGTCACGCAGATTGCAGCTGCACTCCCGCCAGCTTGAGCGTGAGGAAGTGCGACGCGCAGCTCATGCACGGGTCGTAGGCCCGGATGATCTTTTCGAGTTCTAGCTGCACGGTTTCCTTGTCTGGGTTGTTCGGCAGCATTTCCTCTAACCGGCGGGCCATGTCCTGCTCGATGTTGATTTGGTTCTGCCCCGTAGGCACGATGATCTCGCCGCTTTGGACGAGGCCATCTTCGCCGAGGGTGACTTTGTGGTAGAGCGTGCCGCGCGGCGCTTCAATGACGCCGATGCCCGTCCCTGATTTCTGGGTGGGCTGCACAAGTGGCTCTTTGGTGAATGTCGTGTTCTTCAGGATGTCCAAGCTATCGTCAATGCAGTGCAGGATTTCAATGGCTTGGGCTAAGTTGTTATCGAATATGTTTGTGGAGGGGAAGCGGAGCAAGGCTACGGCTGCGTCCTTTTTCGTATTCGGGTGCAAGCCTTCTTTGCCCAAGTTAATGCGCGCTAGGGCGCCCACCATGTAGGTTTCACCTTTGTACTCGTAGCCTGAAGCCTGGGAGTAGGGGACGACGACGTGCTCCAGGTGCGAGCGGAAGTCTTTTCCCTGCACGCGCTCGCTCGTCCGGTCGCTTAAGATTTCTCCATCAAGGAAGTTGAACGGGTTGGCAACTAAGGCCATGAAGTGCGTCTTGCGATCAAAGTGGAACTTGCTCCGGCTGAAACGCTCAACGGTTCGAATGGCCGCTTCCCGCGCGTGTTCGAGTTTGTGAATGGCTTCATTCACTTGGGCTTTGGTGGGGACGTTCAAGAAGCCGCCGACCATGGGTAGCATGGCATGCACGCTCCGGCCCGAGACGGCAATGGAAAGGAAGTTGCCCGCGCCCTTTATTTCGAACGCGTCGTGCAGGATTTGGTGCTGCTCTGGATCGTTCTCGTCAAACGAGAGGAAGGAATCCTTGCCCCACATGTCCGGTAGGGCGAAGAGGTAGAGGTGCAAGGCATGGTCGCGAATGTTCAAGCCGTACATGGTGAGTTTCTTCAGCAGCTGCGTCTGCGGCGTCGGCGTGATGCCCAGGGCGTGCTCGCATGCTTCGATGCTGCAGAGCAGGTGGGCATTGGAACACGTACCGCAAATACGTGCCAGTAGGCTGGGCACACCACGCCACGGCTTGCCCTTAATGGCTTCGGTGTAGAAGCGCTTGTATTCGGTAATGCCAAAGTGGCACTTCTCGATTTTGCCATCTTTCACCTCAACGTCGAGAATTGCGGCACCTTCAACCTTAGTTATTTCCTCGGTCAGTGAGAGGTCGATGGTGTGCATACTAGATGACGTGAAACTCTTTGAGCGCCGCGTCCAGGACGGCCAGGAATTTTTTCTCATCCATCGGGCAGCCGGGGACCATAGCATCCACAGTAATTTCCTCGCTCAATTTCTTTCCTTTCGGCAGGAACTCAAACTTGTCGAGTAATGGTTTGATGGCGGCGTTCTGCTCGGCAGTGAAGGTGTTGCGCTGTGTAGAAGGTAAGCCCGTGCAGGCGCACGCACCAATGGCGACAACTTTCTTTGCAAGTTTGCGAATTTCTTTCACCTTTTCCACATGGCGTGGGGAATTCAAGGCGCCTTCAATGAAGGCCACGTCCATTTCATCCATGACATTCTTACTCTGCAGCACACGGGCGTTTCGTACATCCGCATCCGCACTCGTCAGCACCGAATTGTTTGACACTCCAGTGCAGCAGGCAGCATTAATCGGTC
>CAIPSZ010000111.1 GCA_903867845.1 Candidatus Kerfeldbacteria bacterium
CAGTACATCCCAGACACGTGCGCCGTGCCCCTTTGCAACGACGACCTCTTACTTTGCCCGGGCTACCAAGTGTGCGAGCCCGTGGAGCTCCCATCCATTACTGCCGTCTCCGACTTCACCACGTACTACTTCACCGTCGAGTACGGGCTCAAGTTCTTCACGGTGTGGGCGGTGTCGTCGCGCGTGGCCGGTGTGGTGCCGCCCGAATGGGAAAAAGCGCAAGCTAAGAACCCGGACTTACCGTTGCCCGTCTATTCTCCTTGGTACCAATCGTACAAGTTCTTCTGGCGCATCAAGAATTTCATCGATTTTGCCTCTATATTTCCCTGTTATATTCAGTATTTTGTGCCATCGGGCGTGTCGACCAACTTTGTCCGTGTCTTGCGGTTATTGCGCTTGATCCGCATCTTGCGTCTCCTGCGGCTGCTGACGTTTCTGAAGAACGTGGACGTGGCGATGGAGCTGATTTGGACCACCTTGGGTCAGTCCACGTTGATGCTGACCGTGTTTCTTTTCTTCTCCATGGTGCTGTTTGTGCTGTTTGGCTGCCTCATTTACCTCACGGAACAAGGCGAGTTCACCGTCAACGCGCAGTACCCCAACGGAGCGTACTTGAAGCTCAACGACGACGAAACGGGAGTGAAGGTGTCGAGCATCCCGTCTGCAGCGCAAGGGATATATTGGGCGATCGGTGGCAGCGTGGCCCCACCCACGACCGACGGCGGCAAGGCCTTGCAATCCGTCTTGAGCGTCATCGGGGTGCTGCTGTTGGCGTTCCCCACTGGTGTGATCGGGAGCGAGCTGCAACGCGCGTACACGAAGCATTTCAAGCGCCTCAAGGCACTCTCCGATGCCAAGGAAGCGGAGCGTTTGGCCCTGGTTGCTGCCGCTGATGCCGCGGCCAAGGCCAAGCAAGCCGACCGACAGCAGCAGCGCAGGCACACCCAAGTGCAGATGCCGGGAAGGACACCTTCGGTCATACCGTTTGTGTTTGTCGGTGCGGATGCAGGTGCGGGCATGGGCGTGGGTGCGGTTGCGGGTTCTGGCGTAAACGGTGGCGCACCACTCGCCGATGACTCGAAAAAAGAAGCAAAGTTGTACACGAGGGCGCTGCGGTTCCGGCGGGTAGCCAACCAGTTCGTTAAGGGGGATTTCCCGCCATTCCCGCCGGGCTCTTACTTGGCCGTCGTTCAGGTATCCAGCCCCACACATTATCCTTATCCCCACACCCGACACCGAAGCATCTACGTTCAATCTTTATCAGTCCATATTAGATTCCTGTTTGATCCAATCTTATCGGTCCTTGTTCCCTATCTCATCCGCGACATTCACCACGCACATTGCAACATGCACCATGCACGATGCACCATGCTTCAGGCCGAGATTGAAGCGGACCTGGCGGCGGAAGCGGCCGCGTACAAGACGGCACTGGTGAGTGCGTGCCGGACCCGTTCATCCGGTTTATCCCGTTACACCTCGATACTAACCACAAGCATCCCCACTCACTCAACGCCTGTCGTGTGCGGTTCACCCATATTACATAATACCTTTAGGTCGGGAAGCTGCAGCGCAAATTTGACCGCCTGCAGGTGATCCGCGCCAGGAACGCACAAGACAGCCCACCACGCAAGGTGCGCGTTCGTCCTTTGTCGATGGCCGTGTGTGCTGGTCACTCCGCTACCCACCTTACCCAGACCTGACCCACCAACTCCATATTTTTTCTTCGCGCTTGACCCCCTGTGCCCTGGCAGAAGCGGCCGCCAATGTTGAAGGCCGACAGCAGCAGCGCCAGCGGGGGTGAGAAGCCCTTGTCCGAGAGCAGCAGTGGCACCAGCCTTCCTGGCGGAGGCAGCAGCGGCAGCAGTGCTGGCGGAGGCAGCGGTGGCGGTGGCAGCGGCGGTGGCGGCGTTAAAGTGTCGGGGGTGGACACGGTGGCGACGGTGTTGACGGCGCGGATGGAGTCGCTGACCTCGTTTGCCGTGCCGGACCCAGACCGGTCAGTCAGAGGCTCGCCACC
>CAIPSZ010000112.1 GCA_903867845.1 Candidatus Kerfeldbacteria bacterium
CCGCGGTCAATACGACCGGTGACGACCGTACCGCGTCCTTCAATGGAGAACACGTCTTCAATGGCCATGAGGAACGGCTTGTCGAGGTCGCGCTTTGGCTCGGGAATGTACTCGTCCAAAGTCTTGATGAGCTGCATAATCGACTCCTGGGCGGTCTTGTCCCCTTCCAGGGCTTTGAGCGCCGACCCACGGATAATCGGGGTGGTGTCGCCAGGGAATTCGTACTTCTTCAAGAGGTCGCGAATTTCCACTTCGACGAGGTCGATGAGCTCGGGATCGTTCACCATGTCCGTCTTGTTCAGGTAGACCACGATGTACGGCACGCCAACCTGGCGAGCGAGGAGGATGTGCTCGCGGGTCTGCGGCATTGGGCCGTCAGCAGCGGACACGACGAGGATTGCACCGTCCATCTGGGCGGCACCGGTAATCATGTTCTTCACGTAGTCGGCGTGCCCTGGGCAGTCGACGTGCGCGTAGTGGCGCTTCTCGGATTCGTACTCAACGTGCGCTGTGGCAATGGTAATCCCGCGAGCCTTTTCTTCAGGGGCGTTGTCGATTTGATCGACGCCCTTGCTCTGGGCCTTCATGCCGTGGTCGGTGAGGGTCTTCAAAATAGCGGCAGTGAGCGTGGTCTTGCCATGGTCAACGTGACCAATGGTACCAACGTTCACGTGCGGCTTGCTGCGGTCAAAGTTTTCTGCCATAGACGTGAGGTTAAATGGCTTAGGTTAGGGAAAAGGTGAGAATGAAGTGCAAAAGCGAGTATACCAACCTCTCCTGATTCTGGCAAGTCCCGAGGGGTTAGGCGCCTTGCGGGTTGGATTTTTCGATGATTACTTGGGCGACGTTTCGTGGAATTTCTGCGTAGTGGCTGAATTCCATGCTGTACGAGGCTCGACCTTGGGTCATGGAGCGGAGCGCAGTGGCGTAGCCGAACATTTCGGCCAATGGTACTTCGGCATCAATCACGCGCATATTGCCGCGGTCGCGCATTTCCTTAATTTGGGCACGTTTGCTGTTCAAATCGCCAATGACGTCACCCATGAACGACTCCGGGGTCACTGCTTCAACCTTCATAATTGGCTCCAAAAGCACGGGTTTTGCCTTCTTACAGGCAGCTTGGACAGCCATGGAACCCGCGATTTTAAAGGCCATTTCCGAAGAGTCAACATCGTGGTAGCTCCCGTCGTAGACCGTGGCTTTCACGTCAATCATTGGGAATCCTGCAATAATGCCGCGGTCCAAAGCTTCCGCAATACCCTTGTTAATTGGGGTAATAAATTCCTTTGGGATAGAGCCACCCTTCACATCGTCCACAAATTCGTAGCCTTTCCCCTTTTCGTTCGGCTCGACTTTCACCCAGCAGTGGCCGTACTGCCCGCGGCCACCGGTCTGGCGAATGTACTTCCCTTCAGCTTCGCCACTGCCCATGATGGTTTCCTTGTAGGCGACCTGGGGCTTGCCGACGTTGGCTTCCACTTTGAACTCACGCTTCATGCGGTCCACGATGATGTCCAGGTGGAGCTCGCCCATTCCCGAGATGATGGTCTGGTTCGTTTCCTCATTGAATTTGACGCGGAAGGTCGGGTCTTCTTCAGCCAAGCGCTGGATAGCCGTACCCATTTTCTCCTGGTCAGCCTTGGTCTTTGGCTCAATGGCCAGGTCAATGACCGGGGCGGGGAAGGTAATTGCTTCCAGGACCACCGGATGGGCAGGATCGCAAATGGTGTGGCCAGTAAACGTGCTCTTCAAGCCGACAATTGCGGCAATTTCCCCGGCGTAGACTTCCTGCACTTCTTCCCGGTGGTTGGCGTGCAAGCGGACGATACGGCCGACGCGCTCCTTCTCCCGCGTTGACGTGTTCAGGACGTAGGATCCTGCCGAAAGCGTGCCGGTGTAGATGCGGAAGAAGGCGAGCTTGCCCACAAATGGGTCAGCGGCAATCTTGAAGACGAGGCCGGCGAACGGCTTGGTGTCGTCCGGCGCGCAGACAATTTCTTCACCGGTCTTTGGATCTTTGCCCGTGGCTGGAGGAATCTCCAAAGGGTTTGGCAGGTAGTCGACGACCGCGTCGAGGAGCTGCTGCACACCCTTGTTCTTCAGGGCCGAACCGCAGAGGACCGGTACCAATGCGTTCGCGATGACCGCCTTGCGCAGGGTTGCCTTCAAATCTTCAAGAGGTGGCTCTTTGCCTTCCAAGTACTGGTTGAGGAGCTTCTCGTCGTTTTCAACAATTGCTTCGATGAGCGAGTGTCGGAAGGTTTCCACTTTTTCCTTCATATCCGCTGGGACGTCGATCTCTTGAATTTCTTTCCCGAGGTCGTCCTTGTAGATGAACGCCTTGCGCGTGAAGAGGTCGATGACCCCGGTAAATGTCTCAGCGGCGCCAATGGGGAGCTGCAAGGGGTGCGCGCGGGTCGTCAAGCGCTCGTGGATGCTCTTGAGGTCGTAGTAGAAGTCCGCGCCCATGCGATCCATCTTGTTGATGAAGCAAATGCGCGGCACGCCGAACTTCTCGGCCTGGTGCCAGACCGTCTCGGACTGCGACTCCACGCCGGCCACACCGTCGAAGACGACCACGCCACCATCGAGCACGCGTAATGAACGCTGCACTTCTACGGTGAAGTCGATGTGTCCTGGAGTGTCGATGATGTTGATGCGCTTGCCGTTCCAGAAGCAGGTGGTGGCAGCGGCGGTGATGGTAATGCCGCGCTCTTTCTCCTGCTCCATCCAGTCCATTTCCGCGGCGCCTTCGTGCACTTCGCCAATCTTGTGCTTCTTGCCGGTGTAGAACAAAATGCGCTCGGACACGGTAGTCTTGCCCGCGTCAATGTGGGCAATAATGCCAATGTTTCGCGTGTTTTCTAGTGAGTATTCACGGGGCATAGGTTTGAGAAAAGTGGATGCAACGTTAGATGTACTGGACTGAAGAACAAATGGGTTTGAAAATGGCGGCAGATTCGCCGCGGAATACGAAGGCCTGGAGCGAGGCGCAGCCGAGGCGTACTGAAAGGTACGTCGAGGTCGTGCCGAAGCGAAGGCCGAGCCGGAGGACGCGCGCAGCGCGGTAGTCCGCGCGAAGCTGCCGCCTTACGCGAAGTGGGCAAATGCCCGGTTCGCCTCAGCCATGCGGTGCACGTCCTGCTTCTTCTTCACCGCATCGCCTTCGTTGTTCATTGCCGCCATGAGTTCGACGGCGAGCTTTTCGGCCATGGGCTTGCCCTTCTTGCCACGGGCAGCAGCTAAAATCCAGCGGAATGCTAAGCCCTGACGACGATCGCCGCGGACTTCCATTGGGACTTGGTAGTTTGAGCCACCGACGCGCTTCGCTTTCACCTCAACGGTTGGGGCAACATTGCGGATGGCTAGGTCAAAAGCTTCCACTGGGGCTTTACCAGTCTTCTCTTGAATGACGTCCAACGCGGAGTAGACGATCTTCTGCGCCACAGTCTTCTTACCGCGTTCCATGACGAAGTTAATGAATTTCCCAATGGCAACGTTCCCGTACTTCTGGTCGGGGGTGGTTGGTCGCCGGGGTGCTCGTTTGCCGCGCATAAGTTAGGAAGGACGCTTAGCGCCGTAGAGGCTGCGGCCCTGCTTGCGATTGGCCACGCCTTGCGTGTCATACACGCCACGGACGATGTGGTAGCGAACGCCTGGAAGGTCTTTCACACGACCGCCACGGATGAGAACAATAGAGTGCTCTTGGAGATTATGACCAATGCCAGGGATATACGCGGTGACTTCCATGCCGTTGGAGAGGCGGACACGGGCAATTTTCCGAAGTGCGGAGTTCGGCTTCTTCGGGGTCGTGGTGGTTACCTTCACGCACACGCCACGCTTGAACGGGCTGCCTTCGGGCAGGTTCTTGCGCTGGCGCTTCAGCGGGTTCAGCACCGGCTGGAGGGCGGGAGTTTTGGACTTGGCTTTGTTCACGTTCCGGCCAAGGCGCACGAGTTGGTTGACGGTTGGCATTGTTCGGTAATGAAAATCCCGCGGGGCGGGGGTACCCTACGTGAGCGAGTCAGCGGAGGGGCGAAGTGAGTCGAATTCTGCAGGAGCGAATGTACCACGCCCACTGCTCCTCGTCAAGTATTTCCCTAGGCAAGGCCAATGAGGCGGAAGACCAAGGTATTCACGGCGTCAAAAATCTGGGCGAGGTAGGGTTGGCCAAAGACGATGACGAAAAGCAGGATGACGAACCCGTACTTGGTGATGGTTTGGACCAAATTATGGAACTGCTCCGGCAGTAAGCCGAGCAATTTGGAGCCATCCAGAGGTGGGACGGGCAGGAGGTTGAAGATCGCTAGGACGATATTGAAGCGGACGATGAGCTCCAGGAAAATGAGCAGGAGGTTGCTGGATGGGAGCGTCGTGACGTGGATGAGGAGGGAGAGGATCCCGCCAAAGACGATGACGCCGAGGATGTTCATTGCCGGCCCGGCTAGTGCGATGAGCGCGGGGCCCCACTTCTGGTTCTTGAGGTTGTAGGGGTTGAAGGGAACGGGTTTGCCCCAGCCAAAGCCAAAGAGTACCAGCACGATGAAGCCGAAGGGGTCCAAGTGGGCGAGCGGGTTCAACGTGACGCGGCCTTCCAACTGGGCGGTGCTATCCCCTTGCAGGGTGGCCACGAAGGCGTGGCTGAACTCGTGGATAGCAATGGCAATGACGATGGCCACGACCCAGACAAGGGCAATGGTTGGGCTGGCTTGGAGGAGGGTGAGGAAGGGCATATTGCTTGTCAGATTGCGAAACCTAGTGTAGCATGCGAAGCACTGCTAACTCACTATACCGTATGGCCCGATCCTGTTCCATCTGCAACCGCGGTTCCCTCAAGGGGAACATGCGCAGCCACTCCAAAATTGCCACCATCAAGCGGCAGCAAGTGAACGTGCAAACCATGTTCAAAGATGGCAAGCGCGTCCTCGCCTGCACGTCCTGCATTCGCAACCAAGCCAAGACCGTCGCCAAAGCGTAAGGAATTTTCCTGAATATTAAGAAAAGCGCTCTCTCGGGAGAGCGCTTTGTTCGTTCCGTTATAGGCGACGTTACTTTGTTGTTAGCGCGGCAATTATAAGCCCGCCAGAAACATTTTCATACC
>CAIPSZ010000113.1 GCA_903867845.1 Candidatus Kerfeldbacteria bacterium
CGAAAGTTGGGCTTTAGTCGTGCGAAATAGAAATACACAACCGCTGCTATAGGTAGAGCTTCTGATACGTTCACTCGTACTCAAGTATTTACCTAGGATACTCGCCAGCTACTCGCGCGTGATGCGGTCGCACGTGTAGCGCCAAAACCAAAAACGACATTGCTCGTTTGCTCGCGCCCTGTGCCGAGCACCTACAAGAGGATTACCTACGGGTAGTCCTCTTTTTTATATCCACGGCCGGTACTGCCGCGTGAGTAACTCCCCTGCCCGCTCGGGTTCGGCCATAATTTCCTTCACCACTTTTTCGCAGCGAATACCCTGCGAACCTTTCACTAACAGTAAGTCACCCGGTTTGATCCGATCCTGCAGGAAGTTCCCTACCCCATCTGGTCTATCGAAACTCAAAATTCTATCTAGGCTCATGCCCGCAGCCAAAGCGCCGTGCGCAATGTCCTTGGCCATCTCCCCCACGGTTACCAGCACGTCGCACTTCCCCACCACGTACTGCCCGAGCTTACGGTGCTCGTCCACGCTTATGGGCCCGAGCTCCCGCATGTCACCCAGGATGGCGTACTTCAATCCCGGTGTCGTGAGTTCGTGCAGCGTATCCAGCGCTGCATTTGCTGCTGCCGGTGACGAGTTGTACGTATCGTCAATGATGACGGTTTGCTTGATACCTTTGATGAGCCGCATGCGCCCCGCCGGCGGTACGTAGCTTCGCACCTGTTCGGACACCGTGGTGAGGACAATGCCAAGGGCTTTGGCCACGCCAAACGCGGCGCCAATGGCGTACAGCGAGTGACGTCCGAGCGTGTTTTTGATTACCATGGGCATGGAGCTGCCACCCACACTCACCTTGGCACTCACGCCTTGCACGGTTCGCGCATCATCACCCAGAATGCCGGCATTACTCAAGAGCACGTCGCTCCCCTCGCTCATGCCGTAGCGAATGAGCTTGGCGCGCACGCGGTTGAGCGCGCTGAAAATTTCCGGATCGTCGCCGTTTACCACGGCGAACGCCGTCTTGGGTAGCTTCTCAATAATCTTGCGTTCTTCATCCACAGCTGCTTGCGTGCTCCCGAAGAACTCCACGTGCTCAATGGTTGCTGCGGTGAGCACGCCAATGTGCGGCTTCACCCACGCCATGTGCCGGTCCAGGTCACCCGGTTTATCCGCGCCTAGTTCCAGCACGAGTAGGTTCGGGTACGTCGTGTCCGCAGGACAAAACCCCAACCGCATGCCACGCCAGAGAATGGCAATCCACTTCCACAGAGAGCGGTACCCGGTTTCTTCGCGCAGGATGGAGAGTGGAACGCCGAGTTCCTGATTGTAGCTGCGCAGCGTCTTGCCGACGCGGTAGTCGCGGCCCAAGGCCAAGGCAATGGCTTGCACCGCCGAGGATTTACCAACCGATCCGGCCACACCAACAATCACCGGGTGGTACCGGTGCAGGACGCGCTTGGCGAGTAAGGTCAGCTTCCACTGCAGGATGCGGAGGGCGAGGGCTTTCATAGCCACACCCTAGCAACCACGAACACGTATGGGAAGCTGGCAACGAGGAGGTATTTCATAGCAGTACCGCTACTGCGTTGGCCGCGTCGGCGCCACGTCGTAGTACTTCAGCAGGAAATCCATGAGCGTGCCGAAGAGCGGCGCCGCCGAACTCTCCGCAAACTGCACGTCCTTTGGCTCATCGATGCGCGCCAGCATGACGAAGCGCGGGTCTTCCACTGGAGCAAAACCGGCAAATGACCCAATAGTCTTGTGCGGGTCGTACCCGCCACCCGTCGTCGCTCGCACTTGGGCAGTACCAGTTTTCCCAGCCACGTAGTACCCCTTCACGCCAGCGCGTTTACCGTGACCATTCTCAACCACGTCAACGAGCATGGCGGTGAGCGTTGCTGCAGTGTCTGACCGCAGCACCTGGCGCACTTCCTGCGGTTGCGTCTTCACCACTTTGCCATTCGGGTAGTCCACTTCATCCACCAGGTACGGCTTCATGAGCTTGCCGCCATTCGCAATTGCGCCGAACGCAGCGGCGAGCTGGATAGGCGTCACCGTGAGCCCCTGACCGAACGCACCAGTTGCAAGGTAGATGTCACCTGGTTTCGTGAGCGAGGAAATGTTCCCACCCACTTCGCCAGTGAGCTCCACGCCACTCTTCTGCCCGAAGCCGAAGTTCTTCACGTACCGGTCAAACGCCGCGAGGCCAATTTGCTGTGCCGCAAAAATCGCACCGGTGTTGTACGACTGTTCCAGCACCTTGGTCATGGTGGTCATCCCGGTCGCTTTGGGGTCAGAGTTCTTTATAGTAAACGAACCAATTTTCACCGACCCAGTATTATTGTACGTCGTCTGCGGCGTCACCTTATTTAAATCCATCGCGGCGCCCATGGTAAACGCTTTGAACACGGATCCCGGTTCGTACGCCCCAAAGACCACCGGATCGTTGAACGCGCTCATGTCCGCCGTGGTCGCGTAGTTATTCGGGTCAAAGTCTGGCTGCCCGCACACGGCAAGCAAGCGCCCGGTCTTCACCTCCATGATGACGAGTGCGCCCCCGACTGCTCCGTGCTTGCTCACGGCATCCTGGAGTTGCTGGCACGCTTGGAATTGCACAGTGTGGTCAAGCGTCAAGACGACATTCGCGCCATTGGTCGCCGCAGTGAAGAGCGGACCACTCACGGGTAAAAACTCTGCGGCCGCGGTAGCATCGCTAATCGAACCCGTCTTCCCAGCGAGCGCGCTATCCAGGGCGCCCTCAATACCGTACAAACCTTTTCGCACGTCGCCACTGTAGCCAACAAAACCCACCACGTGGCTGGCGAACGTACTCTCCGGGTAGTACCGCCAGCTCTCATCTTCCAGGTGAATGCCTTTCAATTTCAAACCGGAAATCGTATACGCTTGGTCCGCAGAAATTCGGCGTTGCAGCACTTCGTACGAATCATTTGGCTTTGCTAGCTTCACCTGCAGGTCGTTTGGCGCTTGCCCTAAAATAGCGGCCAGGGCAATGGCCGTGGCAGCGGGATCGGTAATGCTGGATGGAACGGCAATGACGTTCGGCTCGTTCCGGTTCGTGGCCAGTGGGTACTTAATCCCCGGATTTGCGTGGTCCATGACGTAGATATCGCCACGCGTCGGTTGCAGTTTCGCTGCCAGGTTGTACTGGTTATCCGCAATGGCCGCGTACGCACTGTGCCGAATAACTTGCAGCGTGAACAAGCGGATGCCGATGATGACGGCAAAACCAACCACGACCGCCTGGATGAACCAGAGACGGTCGCGGCTGTGGGGTGTGGTCCGGCGGCGTACCCGGTGCACCATGGCAGGAAAAGAAGGTTAGGTTAGCGTCGAGCCACGTCGGACAGCGCTGGCTCCAGGTACTGGACGTTGGTGCTGGCGACGAGCTGGCTCACGGCGGGAGTATCTTGCAAAGTAGAGAGGGCAGTGAGCTGCGCTTGCTGGAGTTCCAAGTCGCGCTTCTGCTGTTGGAGGGACGCTTGCTTCTGGAGCAACCCCTGCAGGGCAAAGCTGCGCGTCGTGCTCAGGTTCACCTGGATGAAGTACGCTGCGCCCAGCAGCACGATGACCACGGCGAAAATGGCAACGAGGTTGTTGCGGCTGAGCGACTCTTGGCTCCGCTGCTTGTTCGTGGCGCGGCGGGCAAAGGCACTGACGATTTGGGTGAACTTTGACATGTTAGGTTTTTCGGATGATGCGGAGTTTGGCGCTCCGGCTGCGAGGATTTTGGAGGACTTCTTCAGGACTAGGTTGGACGGGCTTGCGCGTAATGGCGATGGCCCGAGCGTGGTTGCCACACGTGCACTGCAGTTGCTCGGGTGGGCAGGTGCACCGCTTGATGAGCGTCTGCACGAACCGCTTGA
>CAIPSZ010000114.1 GCA_903867845.1 Candidatus Kerfeldbacteria bacterium
CCAGAGAAATGCGTCCCACCATCCTGGCGCGTTGCAAAGCGTTTCCTCTAAAGGATTCTTTGTGCCTTCAGATGTAAATCGAGTTAAAAATGTATACGGCGAGCCTGATGAAACCAATGTTGAGTGATATGGTCCATTGGGTAAGTCGCAATGCTGTGTTGACCGGAAAACAATACTGGTCAGTAACGTAATCCCAACAGAAATTACTAGAATAATTAGTACGGCGAACAACCAATGGAACTTCTTTTTAAAAACTGCTTTAACCTGTGAATTTGCCATATTAACTACGTAATTCAGCGCTGAAGGTCTCGGCCATGGTGGTGGCGAGCTTGTCTACGATACCTTCCACGTCGTCGCTGGTCAACGTGGTGCCGGGGCTCTGGAAGGTGATGCGGAGGGTGACGCTCACCTTGCCACCGGGCAAGCTAAAACGGTCAATCCCCTGCACGTTCAGGATGAGCGGGTCCACGCTCCGCAGGGCGCGGACGAGTTCGGCGTGCGGGACGGCGTGGGGCAAGGCAAAGGCGAGGTCGCGTTCCACGGATGGGTACACGGGCATGGCTTTCACCTTGGTCACGTGGCGCGGCTGGTCCAGTAGCATGCTCAAATCAATTTCCGCAAACGCGGCGGGCTTGCGCAGCTTCACCACGCCGGCGTACTTCTCCCGTACGCGGCCAATAATGCCAACGGCGTCGGTGCCCACGGTGATGCGTGCCGCTGTGGACGCTGATGAGTGGAAGCGCACGTCATGAATACCCAGGCCGCGGCACAAGGCTTCCACCGTTCCTTTCACTTGTAAAAATGGATCGCCGTTTTTCTGCACGCAAACAATGCCGAGCATGGTGCGTTCTTCGGGAATGTCTTTGTTCCCTGGCCAGAACGCGCGGCCAATTTCGAAAATCTGGAGCGTGTCTCGCGTGGCGCTCTGCTTGCCCGCTACGGTGAGCAGCTGGGGCATGAGCGAGCGGCGGAGCAATGCTTGGTCTGGATTCAACGGGTTCGCCAGTTCGGAATGCGGTTGGTCCAGCAGGTCGAATGCTTCGGCGAGCGCCTTGCTGTAGAAGCTGTAGGTCGGCGTCTCGGTGTACCCAGCGGCTACGAGCCGGTGGCTCAAGCCAAGGTTGAAGGTGAACTGGTTTAGCTGCACTGGCGGCCGTTGGTGGCTACGCGGCAAGGTTGTCGGCAAAGTATTGTAGTCCATCAAACGGCCGAGCTCTTCAATGAGGTCAACGTTCAATACTAAATCCAAGCGCCAGGATGGTGGCACCACGCGCAACGCGGTTTTTGATGTGCTCACCTTGCAACCCAGGCTGACGAGCGTGGCCTTTGCTTTGCTCACCGGAATTTTCACCCCCAGGATGCGCTGAATGTCCGCAAGCGTGAGGGTGATGGCTTTTGAGGCAGCGGATTTTTTCCCGACGACAGTACGTCCCTTCGCCACAACGCCATCGGCCCATTCGGCAATGTACGCCGCGCAACGATCGGCGGCTTCAACCGCAAGTGCAGGATCAATCCCCTTTTCAAATCGGTTGGAGGCTTCGGAACGCAGACCCAAACGCTGCGCCGTGAGCCGCACGCGCGCTGGATCAAAACGTGCTGACTCAATGAGTACGCGTGTGGTGTGCTCGCCAACTTCGGATTCTTGCCCGCCCATCACGCCAGCTAGGGCGATCGCTTTTTGCTTGTCCGCAATGATGAGGTCGGCTGATTGCAAATTGCGCGTCTGCCCATCCAAGGTTACCAAGCGTTCATTTGGCTTGGCACTTCGCACCACAATTGCTTTCACCTTGTCCGCATCAAAGGCGTGCAAGGGTTGGCCCAGCTCCAGCATGACGTAGTTCGTGGCATCGACGACCGCGTTAATCGGCCGCACACCAGCGGCTTGCAAGCGATCCTGCACAAATGCTGGTGAGGGTTTGATTGTCACGCCTTCGACGAGCCGTGTCACGTACTGGCTGCAGCCTTTTGCATCCTGAATTTTTACCTTGACGGTATTCTTCTGCTTCCCTTCCACAAGCTTCACGGCATTCGGCTTGAGCGGCTGCTTGGTAAGTACGCTTATCTCACGGCTAATCCCGCGGACCGAAAGGCAGTCCCCACGGTTTGGGGTGATGGTGAGGTCAAAGGTCGTTTCTGATGAACCAAGCCACTTCGCCGCCGGCTCCCCCACTTCGGCTTTGGCATCGAGGACGATGATGCCCGTGTGGTCCGTGCCCAAGCCGAGTTCATCCGCTGCGCAAATCATGCCATCGGATTCCACGCCGCGAATAGTCGCTCGTTGCAAAGTTATGCCATTGGGCAAGGACGTGCCCGGCAATGCTACCGCCACTTTCTGGCCAGGGGCGACATTGGGCGCGCCGCAGACGATGATCCGAGGTTCTTCCGTTTTCAGGATTTTCACCTTGCACACCTTCAACCGATCCGCGTTCGGGTGCTGCTTGGTATCCTCCACCAAGCCAACGACCACGCCGCTGACGTCAGGCCCGCGCTCCACGCGCTCCACTTCCGTGCCCGACAACGTCAACAGCTGCGCCAGCTTTTCGGGGCTGGTGCGGATGCTGACGAAATCTTTGAGCCAGGAGAGTGGGAGCTTCATGAGTTAGGATTCGCTCGCTTCGGTGAGGGCGTCCAGAACTTTGGTGAACTGGTAGCTCGAACCTTCGGTCTCGTTTTTGGTCTCGTCGCGTCGGGCGCGAAGTAGGCGGCCGAACTTCGTGGTGAAGTACGGGCTCGGCGTCTTCTCCAGCTGGCGGTACGCATGGAAGAGTGCAATGTCTTCTGGGGTGAGCTGCTCAATGCGGAGCTTGCGAATAGCAGAACGCGCGTCGAATGGTTGCTTCGACGTACTCTCCTTCCATTCCTTCAGCCGATGCTCCAGATCTTCCAACCAGCGTTGCTCCGGAATGGTCAACGCCTCTTCCTGCTCTTCACTCAGCTCTTCCGGGGTTGGATCCAGTTCTTCAGCTTCGCCGAATTCATCCTGCATTTCTGCACGCAGGATTGCATTCGCGGTCTCGTCGTGTTCAGTGTGCTCGTCCATAGGGGCAGGATAGTTAGTAGTGGAATTGTTCAAGGAAGCGCTGGTCGCCGCTGAGCAGCAAGCGCACGTCGGGAATGCCGTGCAGCAGCATGGTCATGCGCTCCACGCCAATGCCGAACGCAAAGCCGCTGAACTTGGCAGGATCTACGTGCATGTTCTTCAGTACGGTGGGGTGGACCATGCCGGCGCCGAGCATTTCCAGCCAGCCGGTCTGCTTGCACGCCGAGCAGCCTTTGCCGCCGCACAGCAAGCAGGACATGTGCAGCTCCACCCCTGGTTCCACGAACGGAAAGAAGCTGGGCCGCACCTGGACCTTCACTTTGCCAAAGGTGTGCTTGAGGAATGCTTCGAGCGTGCCGAGCAAGTCGGTGAGGTGGAGGTCGCGGTCAATGGCCAGACCTTCCAGCTGCGTGAAGTTGGTATCGTGGCTCGCGTCCGTGGCTTCGTGGCGGTACACGCGGCCTGGGGAAATGATGTACACCGGTGGCTTGTGGCTATCCATGTACCGCACCTGCACCGGCGACGTATGCGTGCGCAGCAGCAAGCCAGCGCGAGCGGGATTGAGGTAGTAGGTGTCCCACAAGTCGCGCGCTGGGTGGTTGGCCGGGATGTTCAAGCGGTCAAAGTTGTTCGTTGCGGTTTCCACTTCGGGTCCGTCAGCAATGGTGTAGCCCAGGGACGCGAAAAAATCGGCGCTGCGCTCCAGGAACGCGGTGACTGGGTGCAGGTGACCAATGCTCGGGCTGTGCCCAGGCCAGGTCGGATCGAAATCTAGGCTCTGGCTGGTTGGCGCGCTGAACTGGCCGCGCTTTGCCACAATGGCATCTTGGAGTTCTTTGCGAATGCTCGATGCGAGCGTGCCAATGCCGCTGCGCTCCTCAACCGGCAGCTCTGGAATCCTGGCGAGCAAGGTGGAGAGCTTGCCGCGGCGGCCCAGGAGGTCGATTTCCAAAGCATCCACCGCGCTACTATCTTGCGCGCGGTTGAGCAGCTGGAATGCTTCAATTTTGAGTTGTTCCAGTTCGGCTTTCATCGGTTCTGGCGTTCATGCGCCTGGTCCTGCGCTAGGAAGAACCCCTCCAGCAGGATGAAGAACAGCGCGAGCGGGACCACATTCCACCACGCAAACCAGCGCATGGCTTGCAGGACGAGCAACCCTTCCAGCAGCACGGCTACCACTACGCCCTGGCGCACGGACGTGCGCAGCACGCGGAACAGCACGGGATCCTTGCCGAAGAACGCGCGCACGCCAAAGCCCAGCAGGGCAATGGTACCGGCCACGGCAAAGCCCAGGGTGACGGCAAATGCCGTGACGCTCACGCTCGTGCTCACGTTCGGGTCCATTTGCGTCAGCACAATTGCCCACGCCGCCCACGAGAGCAGCGTGCCTGTACCGAAGAGGATGAGGTAGGTCTTTAAGCTCATGGATACAAAAATGGGGATCCGGTGACCCCTTTACTGTACCATATTTTTTGTGTTTTTTCTAGGTGAATATTCAATCTTTGCTTCACCTCTCTCCCGCTTTGCGGACCCTCTCCTCACAGAGGAGAGGGCACGTAAAAATGCCCTCACCCCTTGGGGGGAGGGGCCGCAGGCGGGTGCGACCCATCGCGAGCACCCCGGAGGCCGAAGGCCAGGAGAGGGGTAGAAATGTCAGGCGAGAAAACGCAATCGCTCCACCACGTTGGCACTCATTTTCTCGTTGAGCGCTTGCACAATCTGGGCTTCGTGGAGCTTAATCTCCTGGCCGATGACCGCGGATGGCACGGACACGGTGAGCGTCCGGTTCTTCAGGTACAGGCCCTTCACTTGGCTGGCAATGCTCTCGCTGATCACGTCCTTCACCACAGACGAAAAAAGCTCGATGACCCGAGCTCCGTCAACCTGGTCTTGCAGACCAGTGGATTGGATGTTGCGATTGAGCGTGTACTTGATCGGGGTAAATCCCGCACCAAAACCTCCAGCCCTTGCCCGGTACGGGGAGTTCGATGAACCTTCAGATGATTGACTACCTCGAGGGGTAGCGCCGCTTTGGTGCGGGATAAACCCCATAGCCCCGTTTCCTTTCTGCTTTCACGGTACCACAAACTGGCAAAAATCGCCTAGGAGTTTCAGGATTTTTGGCTTAGCTACGGGCTTCTCCCTGTGTCGTCCTGAACTCGGTTCAGGACCTCATTTTGACCGAAATTCCTTACGGTGGTAATGTCGAGTGCTAAGAATTCCGTACACCCGTATGGGAACGGTCTGCACGGCAACGCGCAAAGGGTGTGTAAGCCATGCACCAATTCATGGCTGCTCTTTTCCAGAAAGGGGTTTCCGTATGGAAATCAAAACCTACAAGATCCTTAACGGGCCAAGCGCTTTCGAATTAGCCATCATGCTCTTCCGCGGAGCGCCGGACCATTATCTCCATTTCACCCTTCAGAGTGGAGTTAAGGGATTCATTCCGGTACAGTGCGTTATCAATGGCGCAAGGAAAGCCGATAAGAAAGACATTAAACCTGTAGAGTGGCTTCTGGAGGGTGAGACGTGGGGAAGTGAAGTGCAATCCTTCTCCGCTCGCTATCGAACCGACAAACGAAATGGCACCTTCACGATCTTCAAGAGGAAAAAGCCGTAACTTATAATGACCCATGGCTCGCGCCGTGGGTTTCTTTTTGTCGTCCTGAACTCGGTTCAGGACCTCTTGAACCCAGAGATGCTGAACCAAGTTCAGCAAGACACATGCTTTATACTTTTGCACTTTTCCGAAGCCGCGCAAAACCTTTATCAACCAATACGACAATCACAAGGAAAATTGCGAAGTTCGCAACGTACATCAAAAAACCACCAGGTAATGAGCATTGCGGAGTTCCAAAGTACGTCGGAGCTATACCATTATCTGATGCTATTTGGCCACTCGTGACACGTTGTTGAAACACTTCATTGGTAATTGCCTTGGACTCTTGCACCGAGGTATGGAAAGGCCAACCCTTGTACGTACACTTATCAATACCACTATTCACAATCGACGTTTGCGAGAAGAACGAAAAGCCAATTGTGACAAGCAATGGAAGAATGAATAGCACCACGAGGTGCAAAGAGCTCTTTTTCGTTACTGGTTGCGCTGTTGGGGTGTTTTCCATACGGAGGACGTTATGACGAAATGAATTATCCCCGATACCGATCCTCGCAAATATTCCGAAAATCGCAGCTGGCGCAGATGAACTTGCTCGGCGTCGCCGCAAAGTCGCTCTTCAAGATTGCCTCAATCGTCTCCCCTATCTCGGCGCGGGTTTTCTCAATTGCTTTTTCGTCTATTGGGTAGCTGAAAGGTTTTTCTGCTGCCAGGTAGATGAAGGTGAGCTTCACCGGATTCAAACCCAAGGCCTCGCGCGCGGCCATGGCGTAGATGTGCAGCTGCTCCAAGTCTGCTTTGTCTTCTGCTGGCGGCTTCTCACTGGTCTTGTAATCAATAATTTCTATGCCGCCATTGCTCGGGTCAATACGGTCGATCTTGCCTTTTACTTTGTGGCCGTTGATGACAATGGTGAAACCTTTTTCTAGTTCCATCGGCTGCGGCCACGGTGTTGGAAGAGCATCGTAGAAGTTCTTAAGGAACATCA
>CAIPSZ010000115.1 GCA_903867845.1 Candidatus Kerfeldbacteria bacterium
ACTTGAATGCTCTTGATAACACCGGACGGCAACTTGTCACCCTTCTCGCGGGAGAAGATCTTGATGTCTACGACTTTACCGTGCTCGCCGTGTTCCAGGTACAGCGAGCTGTCCTTCACGTCCTTGGCTTTCTCGCCGAAGATGGCGCGGAGGAGTTTCTCTTCTGCGGAGAGTTCGGTTTCACCTTTCGGCGTGATCTTGCCGACCAGGATGTCACCGGACGAAACCTGCGCGCCGATGCGCACGATCCCCTCTTCATCCAGGTTGCGCAGCTTCTCTTCCCCAATGTTCGGGATGTCGCGCGTGACGACTTCCGGCCCGAGCTTGGTGTCGCGCACGTCCATAACGAAATCTTCAATGTGAATGGAGGTGTAGCGGTCGGCGTGCACGAGGCGTTCGGAGATGAGGATGGCGTCTTCGTAGTTGCCACCTTCCCATGGGATGAATGCCACGAGCACGTTCTGCCCGAGCGCAAGTTCACCGTGATCCGTCGCCGCACCGTCAGCGAGCACGTCGCCGGCGGCTACCTTCTGGTGCTTCTCCACGATCGGCTTCTGGTTCATGCTGGTGCTGGCATTGGAACGCACGAACTTGCCCATACGGTAGTGGCGCAGGTTGCCGTCGTCTTCCAGCACTTCCACGTGGCTCCCATCGACCGCGGTCACGACGCCGGCTTGCTTGGAAAGGATGACCTGGCCGGAGTCTTGCGCGGCGCGCGCTTCCACACCCGTGCCCACAATCGGCGCGTTCGGATGGACGAGGGATACGGCTTGGCGCTGCATGTTCGTACCCATCAAGGCGCGCGCGGCGTCGTCGTGTTCGATGAAGGGAATGAGTGACGTGGCAATGGAGATAATCTGGTTCGGCGCCACGTCCATGTAGTCAATCTTGTCGGTCGGACCAGTCGTTGGCTCGCCGTGGTGGCGAATTTCCGTGCGCTCCACCTGGAAGTACCCGTCATCGTCCAATGGCGTCGTTGCCGCGCAGGTGGTGTGCCGTTCTTCGGTAAAGGCATCAAGATACTGCACTTCATCCGTGACGTGCGCTTTGACCGGGATGAATTCCAGAGTTTGCTTGGCGAGTTCGCGCGCTTGCGTTTCGGAAATCTTGTCACCGGGCTTCACGATGTCGGCAATGGCTTCGCGAGCAATTTCACCAACCGCGGCTTTGCCGTCGTTGGCAACTTTGTTAATAACTTTACGGAACGGCGTCTCGATGAAACCGAAGTCGTTCACGCGGGCGTAGGAAGAGAGGTGACCGACCAACCCAATGTTCGGACCTTCGGGCGTAGCGATTGGGCAGATGCGACCGTAGTGCGTGCGGTGCACGTCACGGACGTCGAACCCAGCGCGCTCGCGCGAGAGCCCACCCGGGCCCATGGCCGAGAGACGTCGCTTGTGTTCGAGTTCGGCCAACGGGTTCGTCTGGTCCATGAACTGCGAGAGCTGCGAGGACATGAAGAACTCCTTAATGGAGCCGATAATCGGCCGCGCGTTGATGAGCTGGTTCGGCGTGATCGTGGTGATGTCCAGAGTGGACATGCGATCCTTGATGATGCGCTCCATGCGGGAGAGGCCGACGCGGAACTTGTTCTGGACGAGCTCGCCAATGGCGCGCACGCGGCGGTTGCCAAGGTGGTCAATGTCATCCGCGTCCTTCTGGCTGTTGTTGAGCTTGATGACTTCGTGCAGGATGGAAACGAGGTCGTCCTTCTGCAGCACGCGGTGCTCCTTGTCGTTGGCGAAGTTGAAGCCAAAACGCTGGTTCAGCTTGTAGCGACCGACGCGACCGAAGTCGTAGCGGTCGAAGCTGAAGAACATCTTGGTGATGAGCTCGCGGGCGTTATCCGTCGTTGCCAGGTCGCCCGGACGAATGCGCTTGTACACTTCTTTCAAACCTTCGGCTTCCGACCGGCTCGGATCCTTTTTCAGCGTGGCGTCTAAGTAGCGACGATCCGGATTGGTGTCCACATCTTTGAACAGCGCAATAATTTCATCATTGGTACCGTAGCCGAACGCGCGCAGTAGCGCGGTGATGGGCGCTTTGCGCTTGCGGTCGATCTTCACGTACAGGACGTCCTGCGTGTCCGTTTCAATTTCCAGCCACGCGCCGCGGTTCGGGATAATCTTGGCGCCGTAGTACTTCTGCCCGCGTAGGAACTCGGACGTGAAGAACACGCCCGCGCTGCGGATGAGCTGGCTGACGACGACGCGCTCAATGCCGTTGATGATGAACGTCCCGCGGTCGGTCATGAGCGGGAAGTCGCCCAGGTAAATCTCCTGCTCTTTAATTTCTCCCGTCTTCTTGTTCACCAGCTTCGTGGAGACGCGCAGCGGTGCTTCGAACGTCACGTTCTTCGCCTTGGCGGTCAGCTCGTCGAAGCGCGGTTCATCTAGGTAGTAATTCTGGAACGACAACTCCAAGTCGCGACCGATGAAGTCGCGGATGGGAGAAATTTCGTCGAACAGCTCTTTCAAGCCATCCTCGAAGAACCACTGGTAACTGCGCTTCTGAATCTCGATGAGGTCGGGCAGGGGCGTGGCCTCATGGAGCTTGGTGAAGGTGGTGCGATTGTTCCCAATCGTGGAACCTTCATGCTGTACGTAGTGGCGCTTCTTCGACATATGGGGGTAAGCGAGAAGAGGGAGAAGAAAAAATTGGGTAAAGAATTTTCGCTCGACCTTGACAGGTCAGGCTCCGAGGGACTACGAAATGCGTCTCACGAATAGCGCAGCAGGATCCGGACACAAAACTGCTCCTTCCGCGTATACGGTATTCGGAAAGAGGGTAGAAATGCGTCCTTCTACTGAGCGTGGTGCATGTTGTAGGCCTTTGCCCCGATAGTATCTGAGGGGCGCTCGGATCTCCGCCAACGTGTGGGGAGGAGCTAGGTGTGGATAAAGTGAACGTAATAGAAACCCGTATTCCTGTCAAGGATTGGGGTGTGGATAAGTCCTGGTCGATTTTTTGGCTAATCTTGGGCTAAACTACCCACCAGAAAAATACTTATCCCAGGGGTAAGAGAAGATAAACTCCTGTTTCAGGATGATTTTGAAAGGCTCTGCCAGACCTCGCGTATGACCACGCGGTCATCCCACGGGATGAGCTGGCCTTTGGCAACGGCCATCACCTCTTCCCCGCCCTTCCCCGTGACCAGAACGACATCACCCGGTTGCGCGAGCTGAAGAAGTTTTTGCAATCCCTCACATCGATCCACAATGCGAAAAACTTTTGCCTTCTCAATTTGCTCTGCGGCCAAAGCAACGTCGTCAACAATTTTCTGCGGGTCTTCATCGTACGGATCTTCATTGCTGATCACAACGACGTCGGCGTGCTCGGCAGCCAGTGTGCCCATCACGCTCCGCTTGGCGTGATCGCGTCCCCCACCTTGCGCGCCAAGGAGCGTGAGAAAGTGTTTTGGGTGGAGAAGTTGCACCGCTGCGTACGCTGCTTGCAAGCTTGCCGGCTCGTGACTGTAGTCAACGAAGACGCGGAATGGTGCGTCCAGCTTTACCTCTTCCATGCGTCCGGGCACGCCGGGAAATTTTTCCAGCGCCTTCGCTGCAACCGCTACGTCGTAGTCAAATGCTTTCACGGTCGAGAGTGTCGCGGAAGCGTTTTCTACGTTGAATGCTCCGAGTAGTGGGAGGTGAACAACTTCATCATTGAAGTGAAACGTCGACGTGCTGGCAGTGCTTACAACATTCCGCGTTCGATCAATGACGAGACCCGGCACTTCCTTCACATCGTTCGGTCGCGTGGTAAATCCCACATGGATGTCGGCGGCATGACGTAAGAATGAAAATGCATTCGCATCATCCACGTTCGCCACAATGACCGTGGGAATTTTTTTCCCGTTGAAACTCTTCCGCCACGGTCGGTTCAAACTGCCAAAGAGTTTTTCCTTTGCCGCGCGATAGTTGCGAAAACTCCCATGACTTTCGATGTGCTCAGGGGTGAGGTTGAGAAATACCGCGCCGTCAAACGTTATGCCCAGGTGACGTCCTTGCGCCAGACCTTCTGAAGAAATTTCAAGAATCGCCATCGTGCATCCCGCCTGCACAGCACGGTTGAGAAACGCCTGGAGTTCACCTAACCCTGGCGTCGTCATCTTGCTCCGGTTCGGCCAGGTTTTTCCAAGTAGCCCCCACTGCACCGTAGAAGAAAAAGCCACACGTTCACCGAGCGCAGTAAAGCAGTGGCTGAGCATCGCGACGGTTGTGGACTTCCCTTTCGTGCCCGTCACGCCAATGACCATCAGCTTACGCGCGGGAAGCCCAGCCTGAATTGCAGCTGTTCGGGCGCGGAACTGGTGGTACCAGCGGACCACGGGTGTGGGTGCGATTTTTCGAAGGAGTACTTTAGCGTGCATAGCGAAAACCTACCACAGGCACATGAAAATACCAGGGCAATGATAAGAAAAAGCGTCTTCTCCGAGGAGAAGACGCAAATGTTGATATAGGTGCCGGTTTGGCGTTTGTGTTGATTGGATCGAAGTGATCCTTTTGTATCTGTATACTAGCACGAAAAAGTTATTCTGAGAAGTACAAAACCTCTAAAACATTAGTAAATAAACGAAGCCGAATTAACTCTTGTGGATAACTACTGTGCTCGAACGAACTTCCCGGTCAGGTCAATCTCCACAAAGTGCTTGGCTGTGCCATTGAGGTAGTTCTGACATTCGTTTGCTGGCTGATCATCAATAGGTTGCCGCGGGTTATGGACGAGATCCGCCACCCAACCCGTGGTGAGGTTTTCGGACAAGCACGGACCATTGGAAATATCTTCACCTTGCGCTTGGAGTGCATTAAAAAATTCCTTTGCTCGTGCTGTAGCAAAGGCAATATCCGCCGCCTTGAGCGTGGCGGTATCCGCAACGCCAGTCGCTTTGTTCACCAGCGTTCCCGTATCACTCCCCACCTGGTTTGCGGTGTTCACAATCTTCTGGCCCAGGGTGCAGGCTGATAATAGTAAACACATTGTACAAGCGAGTAATACTTTTATTTTCATACCTTTTTTGTTTGTATATTTCTGAAAAGAAATATTAATAGTAATAATGAAAGTAAC
>CAIPSZ010000116.1 GCA_903867845.1 Candidatus Kerfeldbacteria bacterium
CAGTAATTCGAAATTCCTTAGCCTTTCCACCAATATCCAGAGTCACCCGGTCGCCCACGCGCTTCCCCATGAGCGCGCTCCCAAGGGGTGATTTATGGGAGATAATCCCCTGGCCAGGATTGGTTTCGGTTGGCCCCAGGACCCGGAACTTCTGCGCTTCTCCAGCATGTTCGATGACCACGACGCTCCCTAAATGCACGGAATCAGCTGAGCTCAAGGCAGGGATGATCTGCGCGTACTTCAGGTGATCTTCTATTTCCATGATGCGCTGGTTCAAACCGCGCAGCCGCCCTTTGGCAAGTTGGTACGCAGCATTTTCCGAAAAGTCCCCCATCTCAGCAAGACGTTTCACTTCCGCTGCCGCTTCGGGGCGAGAACGCTTCATGCGTGCCAGCTGAGTCGTGAACTCGTCAAACTTCTCCTGGGTCATATGCGGGTCGCGTCGCATGTCCGTGTACTTACCTGGTTTTCGGGTGGGAATGCGCACAGTGACTTTTCTATTTGCGAACGCAAAGTCGCTTGGCTCGCTGGTACCAATCTTCGACTGAACCGCTAAGCCACCACGCATCCTTAACGATTTCAGAAAAATTTTCTGGGAAAGAAAGCAATTTCGGCTTATGGAATGGCACCTGGCCCGGCGAAAGCGCAAGACTCAACGGATGTATGCCCAAACGATCACGAATTTGTAAAAGGCTTTTACCATGAAACTGTTTTCCGAAGCGCTGGACACAACGACGAATTGCAATATCTTGGATGTGTGTGCGAATAGCCCCCCGCTTCTGGTAATCGGTTCCAGATTCAATATTTTTGGGGTCGTCATCATACACATCAGAAGCGGTTTCTAAAAGCTGGGTCAAAAGTTCGGGACGTTGTTGAAAGTATAAAAAGTAAGCGTCCTCATAGAGTTCGCAAGCTTCCGGATACTCCAATAATCTATCCTCCACAAGCCAACTCATGCGCCAGTTATACTTACCGTAGAGCTCATCCCGCTTAGCCCAAGCCGCATTTCGACGCTTACCTAAGTAGCCAGTCGAATTTTGATCAATAATTTTCCAAGTCTTAGGATCGAGCATGAGAACACTGTACCCTATATTATCTCTACACACTAGTGATTCCTCGTACATGCTTCATTCTTTTGCCAAGTACGTCTTTACCCCTTCTAAATTCCCGGAGAGCAAATACTTCTCTGGCGCTTCTTGAGCAAGGTCAACCCAGGCATAGGCAACGTGTTCATCGCTTACCTGAATATCGCCGCCTTTATACTGGGCTTCAAAGAAAACGTAGAACACCTGAGTATCAACCCCAGCAGAAGTATACTTGGCTAAGATAGTGTGGCGGCCCAGGGCAACCGGACGTGGCTGCAACGTGTATTGTATGGCCCCAATTTCTTCATGCAGCTCACGCTGTACTATCTCTGGGAATGGCGTGGCGCGCTCGTGTACATCAATGCGGCCACCGGGCAAATCATAGAAACCGCCGTAGGTGTCTTGGGGCCGCGCTTTGAGCAACAAAAATTCGCCCTTGGTATTGCGCAGGAAAACTTTGAGGGAGACTTGAAATACCTCACGCTGGGGTTTCATGACTAGAGTATAGCGCCCGAAAACGCATTTCACCATCTGGCCCTAGGTTCGCTTCTTCATGGTCTTCCGCCACGACGTTTTCTTTCCTGTCGTTGGGTACTCGGTGCGTGGTTCGGGTGTCGTCGGGGTGAGCGCGCGCAGGATGGTGTTCAATTTGGACTGGATGTTTTCCAGCTGCTGGTGGATATCATCCGAGCCTTCACCGTGGCCGCGTGCACTAACGTGCTGCTTGCCAAAGCAATCTTTACAGAACACCGGCTTCCCCTGCACAGGACGGAATGGAACTGAACAGACCTTGCCACAATTGCCACACGTAGCGGCGTACATGCGTTGCTCGGCCTCCCCTTTCCCAAACTGCTTGAAGCAGCTCTTGCAGTACACGGGTTTGTTCCCGCGCGGCAAGAACGGCACCTCGCACGGCTTGCCGCAGTTGGCGCACGTGGCTTGGTACAAAACATTGTCACCGCCAACTGAACGTGGGCCAAAGTGACGCTCCTTAGAGGAATGCTTGTTCACGGGACGATTGTGGTAGGCAACGTTGCGCATAGCCGGATGGATGAAGTGAGTGTGGTAAAGGATACTACTGTAGGCTGGATCCTCTTTCTGCGCAAGGCTACTACCTAGGCGTAGCTCCCTGCAACGTACCCAGTAGTCCAGCACAGCTGCAACGAGTACCCACCAGATGGCCGGCTAATGTTCAGCATATCCCCGGTTATGAAGAGGTTGGCGTACTGCTTGGAACGCATGGTCTTGTTCTCTACCTCGCTCACTGGCAATCCACCATCCGCAACCACCGCCCACTCGTAGCCCAGGAGACCAGTGATGGTGACGGGTAGCGCTTTGAGCACACGCACCAAGGTTTTTCGATCGTCTTTCAAGACGCTGTGCACTTTCTGCTCCGCTACATGATCTGGGAGGAGCGAGAGAATCGCGGGCGCTGTTCCTTTGGGCGTAAGCTGCCGCAGGACATTCTTGAATTCCTTATTTTTATTCTGATCAAAGATGCGCGTGACGTATGTATCTAAACTCCCCAGATCAAGTTTCGGAAATACGTCAATTTCCGCAGTGACGGTGCCGGCGTGGAGCATACCCCCGACTTTTGCTGCTACGTTTAGAATGAGTGGGCCAGATAACCCAAAGTGCGTGCAGAGGATGCGACCTTTCAATGCCAGCTGCTTTTTCCCATCGATTGCAAAGGTGATTTTTACGTCATCCAAAGCGGTTCCAGCAAGCGACTTCACCCATTCGTCTGCCACCGCAAGCGGGACAATCGTTGGCGTGGACGGCACAATCGAATGGCCAAGCTTTTTCAACCAGGTAAACCCATCACCTGTGGAACCGGTTTTCGGGTGAGAGGTTCCGCCAGTTGCCAAAATATAGCTGGACGCTTCAAGTTTTTCCTTGCCGACAATCACACCGCGTATACTCCCCTGCTCGCCAAGAACCTTCGAAACGACTACTTTCGTTCGCACTTCTACTTTGCCATCATGCAAATACTTTTCCAATGTACGAACAACGTCAGCTGCGCTCAGGCTCGCCGGAAAAGCTCGCTGCCCAGCTTGCACGACCAATGGTAACCCGTGCTCGGTGAAGAACTGCATGGTCTGGGCCATACCGAATTGCGCGAACGATGAGAACAAAAACTTCGCCCCTTTCCCATAGTGCTCCAGCAACAGGCGCTCGTTCTCTTCTGCATTGGTGATGTTGCACCGCCCACCACCAGTCATGGCCAGTTTCACGCCAAGCCGCGGGTTCTTTTCAAGCAGGAGCACGCGCTTGCCGCGCTCTGCGGCTCGTCCCGCTGCCATCATCCCGGCAGGACCCCCGCCAATGACGATGACATCGAAGGGCGTGCTCATACCTTTAGCGTAGCAAGATCAATGGTTGTGTCCACGCGCACCTGCGCCACGAACTCGGGGATGTGCGAGACCATGAGCATGGCGCCTTTGTACTCGTCTAAGGCTTTTGCCAGCACCGGTAGGTGACGAAAGTTAATGTGGTTCGTGGGTTCGTCCAGGATAAGTAAACCTGGCTTCATGAGTACCAGCCGGCAGAACGAGAGCAAGCCTTTCTGGCCTTCGGAGAGCGCGTGTATGTGCCGCGAGAGAATGTGCCCATCCAAAAGAAATCCTGCAGCAGTTGAGCGAAGGTGCTGTTCGTCATTTTCCACCATCACCTCGCGCAAGGCATCGTACGCCACTTGCTCGCCGTCGAGGTTGCCAAAGTCCTGCTGGTAGTAGCCAATGATTACTTCGGGGGGAATTGTGGCATGCGTGGTTTCGCGTGTGGCAAGCTGGGCCAGCAACGTGCTCTTGCCAATGCCATTGGGCCCGGCAATGACCATGTGCGTGTTCTTGCGCACGGTAAGGTCGAGCTTCTTCTCCTGTACTTTTTGCCCGTGCAGTGCGGACACGCTGTGGAGCTGCAGGATCTTCCCATCGAAGTGGCTGTCGAAATTCTGGAATGGAATGGTGAATGGTCGGATCGTTTTATCCTCCTGCCGAACACTCACAATTTGCTCTTCTGCTGCTTCGGCAGTCTGGCGCATGCGCTTGGCCACAAAGCGGAGCTTGCCGCCTTTGTGCGCGAACACTTCAGCTTGTGCCCGCTTCTCCTTTACCTGGCGCTGCATGCGCGCGTTGAGCAAGTTCTCCCGCTCAATGCGCTTGCTAATTTCTTCCACCACATCGGTGTACGTCCCCGTGTACTGCTCTACCTTCTGGGTGTGCACGTCCAGGTACAGCACGCCATCGGTAAAAGCGTTTAAAAAATCAGCATCATGGGAAATGACAATACATGTTTTCTCGTACATCACAAGAAAAGTGGTGAGGTGGTCAATCCCGTACGTATCCAAGTTGTTCGTGGGCTCATCCAGCAATAAAATGTCGGGCTTTTGAATGAGCGCGTGCGCTAGGAGCAACCGTGCTTGCTGGCCGCCCGACAGTTCCTTCACCAACTTTGTTATGGGAACATCCAGGTGCACGATGTCAAAAACGTCCTTGATGAGCTTATCCAGGCTGTACTCGGTTTCCGTAAATGCAGTCGCAAAGTAGTCACGGACGGTAAGTCCCAACATGTCTTTGGGCATCACCTGGCGGGCAATGGCCACCGTCGCATCTGCTGGTGTACGGAACACCTGACCACCGGTCGGCTGCGCTTCCCCGGTGATGAGCTTGAAGATGGTGCTCTTCCCGGCGCCGTTCTGGCCCATGAGCGCAATGCGGCTCCCGGCGCGAACGGAAAACGACGCCTCGCCCAGCAGCGTTTTGTGGCTGCGGTCGTACTCGAAGCTGACATCGGAAAAACGTACGGCTACGTGGTCGTTGGTCATGAACACGCAGCGTAGCAGCTTCCGCATGTGTTGTCACGTGTTAAAGAATTGACAATACGGGCATATACTCTCACCATAAAAACAAACATAACTACTCA
>CAIPSZ010000117.1 GCA_903867845.1 Candidatus Kerfeldbacteria bacterium
CTTTCGCCGGAAACGGGGCAACGGGTGCAGCAGTAGTAATGCCGGCACAGGCGCCAAACGTTATGAGGAATAACCAACGAGACGGGGTCATGGATGAGACCGTCCGCTTGTCTACAAAAGTGTAGGAAACCGAAGGAAACTTGTCAAAACGTGTACGAGTGCTAAGGTGGCGCCAACACAAACCCTGGAGGTTCCATGAACATTACCATCCTCGGCACGAGCAAGCCGAAAGCGGTTACGGACACCCTGGGCTTCCAGCTTGGCCAAACCCTCTCGGCGCTCGGGCACCGGCTAAGCGTCGGCGCGTCAGCGCAAGGTGTATCCGAATCGGTACGGCGCGGCGCTGCCGAAGCGCCCCGTCGTCACGTCCGGTCGTACTACGTCCGCGCGTATAATGAGCGAATTTCCGAAAATCGTTCGCATGTGAACGGGTACTACTTCATCGAACAGTGGGATGTACTTGATCGCATTTCCCTTGTGCGTAGTGCGAGTGCCGTCGTTTTCCTCAGCATCTGCCGAGCGAACATTGGCACCGCCCTCAATCTGCTCTACGAACAGCGGGAGGACACGCGAAAACGAATTGACGAAACGGTCAGCCCTCGTTTACTCCTCTTCCACTCGAGCATTCAGGAAGCGTTTCGGAGTTCTGAACTCTTCGGGTGTTTGTTCGATGACGAAGATCATGCAAACTACAAAGCGTTCACCTCACTACAGGACGCGCTCGCGCTCATTGGAGACTGGGATGACCGGCCAAAATTGTACGTCTGACGCAAGCAGTAGGTTCGCCTACTGCTTTTCTTTTTCATTAGGTTTACCCGCTTGCCAGCGCAGGTAGCCTTCCATGAAGGGCATGAGCTCGCCGTTGAGCACGGTGTCTGGATCCGTCGTCTCCACACCGGTGCGATGATCTTTGACGAGCTGGTAGGGCTGCAACACGTAGCTGCGAATCTGGTTCCCCCACGCCGCCTCGCTATACGCGCCGCGCAATGCCTGCTTCTCGTCCTGCTGCTTGCCCACGTTAATTTGGTGCAATTTGGCGCGCAGGATTTTCATAGCCGTCTCGCGGTTCTGCTTCTGCGAGCGTTCATTCTGGCAGCTCACGGTAATACCGGTTGGGATGTGGACAATCCGGACTGCGGAGTAGGTGGTCTGCACGCTCTGGCCACCATGGCCAGAGGAAAGGAATGTATCCACGCGTAAGTCCTTCTCATCAATCGGCTGCTCGGTCACGTCTTCAAATTCCGGCAGGATTTCCACCAAGGCGAATGACGTGTGGCGCATCTTCTCGGCATCGTACGGGGAAATGCGCACCAGGCGATGCACGCCGGCTTCACTCTTCAGGTAGCCGTAGGCCCACCGGCCACGGACAAGGACCGTGGCGCTCTTGATGCCTGCTTCCTGGCCTTTCGATTCATCCACAACCTGCGCGCTCCAGCCGCGCTTCTCGCAGAACCGTAACAGCATGCGCAGGAGCATTTCAGCCCAGTCCTGCGCGTCGGTGCCACCGGTACCCGCGTGCACGGCGAAAATTGCATCCTTGTCGTCGTACTTGCCAGCGAGGAGTACTTGGAACTCGAGACCGTCGTATTGCACTTTAAGCTGGGCGAACTGCTCGGTAATCTCTTTGGTGAGCTTTGCATCCTCACCGACGTCAGTAGCAAGGTGACCAAGGTCATCTAAATTCGCTTTCAACTGCTGCCACTCCCCCACTTCCTTGCGCAGGGCTTCCGCATCCTGGCTCACCCGACGGGCGTTCTCCTGGTCATCCCAAAAATCCACTTGTGCCATCTGGTCGTCAAGTTCGCCGAGTCGTTGCTTGCGCTGGTCCAGGTCAAAGTAACCTCCAAGTCGAAGCAAGCTTCGTCTGGAGGTCGCGGATCTGGTCAGGAAGGCTGGACATGGTGCGAGTGTAGCAATGGACCGCACCTGGCACAAGGGAAACCAAAACCCCGACCAAAGTGGCCGGGGTCTGACGTTCTCTCAAGAGTTACTTGAACTCCGCCAGCGTGACGGTAACCGTCTTCTCCTTACCCTTGCTCAAAAGCTTGAGCGTAATTTGGTCGCCCGGGGCGTGCTTCTGGATTTCCGTGGAGAGGTCGTGGTTTGCATCGAGCGTCACGCCGTTCACTTGCTCGATGATATCGTTGGCCTGGATGCCTGCTTTATCCGCAGGGCTACCAGCCACCACGGCGACGTCACTTGCGGCACTGCCAGCTTGCACGAGTGCGCCGTAGTCAATACTCAACTTGTCCTGCTTCTGCACGTCAGCGGTCACGGGGATGTAGCGGACTCCTAGGTACGGGCGGACAATCTTGCCCGTCTTCTGCACGCTCTGGGACACCTGGCTGACCTGGTTCGACGGGATGGTAAAGCCAATGAGCTGGCCTTGCTGGCTCACGGCGGTATTCATCCCCACCACCTGGCCATCCAGGTTAATGAGCGGGCCACCCGAGTTACCGGGATTAATTGCCGCGTCCGTCTGGATGACACCCTGCAGTGTTTCTGAAGAGCCCATATCACCGGCGGTGACACTGCGCGCCAGACCGGACACGATACCCTTGGTGACGGTATTGCTGTACTCGCCGAGCGCATTGCCTATGGCAATGACCGTCTGGCCAACCACGAGCGAATCAGAGTTCCCCCACGTAATGGGCGTGAGGCCTTTCGCATCAATCTTCAGCACAGCTATGTCATTCACCGGATCCGTGGCAATCACCTTTGCATCGTACTGCTTGCCATCTGTGGTAATCGCGGTGTAGCTCGCCGTTGCATCCTGGGCGACGTGGCGGTTCGTCATGATGTACCCATCCGAACTCACAATGAATCCCGACCCACTCCCAACTTGCTGCTGTCCGGTTTGGGGCTGGCTGTTGCCGAAGAAGAAGTTGTACGGGAAGCCGGACTGGTTGA
The DNA here is from genome assembly GCA_903867845.1 of Candidatus Kerfeldbacteria bacterium. GTDB lineage: Bacteria > Patescibacteriota > Patescibacteriia > PEXW01 > PEXW01 > CAIPSZ01. The sequence goes on from CAIPSZ010000117.1 coordinate 2,911, forward strand.
GCTTGCTCAGGTCCTGGGTGATGACAATGCTCACCACCGAGGCTTGCACTTTCTTGACCGCGTCAACGGTCGCGCTCTCTTCCTGGACGTTCAACGTTGAAGCGCTTGTGGTGGTCGTGCTGGTGGGAAGCTTCCCCGTGGTGAGGAAACTCTTCAAATTGCCCGACGCAAAGCTCCCGCCAAGGAAACCACCAATCGTCCCAAGGAGCAAACTCAAAATGACTGCGACGGTGAGTGTAGCCTGGCTGAAGCGGGACACTGGCTTCGGGGCTGGGGTTGGGTAAAGGTCGTCCATAGGTGCGTGCGTAGGGTTAGGGAGTGAAACGAATGGGCGCAATGCTATACTATACTACAATAAATTCGGCTGAAAATTCCCTGAACGGGAATCTCGCCTAGGCAGGACTATTCGTATTCGCGTTTAGGTTGCTGGACTGGTTGACGTTCTGGTTGGTCGCTGCGCCGGGCGTGGCCGAACGGAAGAGCTCGTCCAAGGTGACGAACCGGTAGCCCTGCTGCTGGAGCAGCGTGACGATGCGGGGCGTGGCTGAGGCGGCGAGGTCACTCCCTGCGTGGAGCAGGATAATTGCGCCAGGCTTCGCGAACTTCACCACGCGCTGCGCCACGGAATCTACAGTTGCCGTCGTTTCAATATCCAGCCCATCAACGGTCCAGGTGAGCCCGCAGTACCCCGCGTCGTGCATGGCCGCTAGCGATGTTGCCGTGCTATCGCCGAAGGGAATACGCGCGTAGGGTTTGGTGGTCACGCCCGTGATCCCACGAATGAGGTCATCGGTTGCCTGGAGTTGGGCGGTCACCTCTTTCGCGGTGAGCGTGGAGAAGCGCAGGTTGTCGTAGGAATGGTTGTACATGGGGAAGCCGGCATCGTGGATGAGCTGCACCGACGCTTTATCCGTATCAATAATTTTCCCGGTAACGAAGAACGCCGCGGGCACTGCCACAGCCTTCGCGGCTGGCACGGTCTTGGCCAGGTCGCCGGCAACCGTGCCCACGTCGTACGTAAGGGCAATAATTTTTTGCGTGGTCGCAATGCTAGAAACCACCGTTGGACACGAAGTGACGGTGACCGCCGAAACTGGCACAATAGTTGTGGCAACGTTCACGTTCGTCGTGGCGTTGGTGTTCGTTGGTGGTGTGGAACGCTTCCCCGCTCGCTCGTACGCAAAGACGAGTACGATGAGCGCGATAATGATGACGCCAACGAGGATTGGCCGACGGCTGCCGTGGGGCTGTCGGGAACCACCTGTGGTGCGCCCGTAGGTTTGGCTGTACTTGCGGTAGTTTCGCATAGCCGCCATTGTACCCTATTTGGTAGGGAAAGCAACGCGCCTACGCAACCGTGCGCACGGCTTTTGGTGCGTGCCGATATGCGAGTTCCGCGACCCCGAAGAACGCGGCGACGTAGGTAAGGTCACCCAAAATGGTATTCCGGAAGAACGGAATAGCCGCCACGTAGCACTGGATGAACCCAGCAAAGGTGTGCGCGTACATGCTCCCGTTCCCAAAGGCCCATACCGCGGCGTTCGTGATGAGGAAGAACAGTACTGAGCCAAGCAGGGCGCCACCGGCAACCGTGAAGACGCTCTTGTGGTCACGGACCCACCAGCCAATGACGCCGACGAGCGCCATGCTGAACCAGGTGAATGCAATGCCCGGGTAGAAGCCCAGGAAAATGTCTGTCGCCATCATGACCACGAGCGGCACGACAATGGACGTCCGACGGGAAAGGTACACGCCACTGAAGAGCGCCACCGCTGCCACCGGGCTGAAGTTCGGTGGGTGCGGCAAGAACCGCATGATCGCGGCAAAAGCGAACAAGCTTAGGGCAATGAGGTTCCGCGTGGTCAGGTATTTTCGCATAGGAAAAAGGTTAGAACGATGCAAGATCCCATTCAATGGTGTCGGATGACTTCGTGACGTACTTGTCCGCGCCAACCGCTGGTTCGGCGCCATTCACTTTAAAAATCCAGCCCTGGTTGCCACTCGCGGCTTGACCGTTGATGGCGGTAACGTACTCACCAATGCTCGAGGTCTTGGTAACCGTGTTCGGGTACGCTGTTTTGAGGAGCGCGAGTGCGGTCTGCCCATCCTGGCCTGGGTAGGTGTAGTTTGCGGTTGCGGAATTCGTGTTTGCCGGTGCCTGATTTACGTTCTGGGCAACATTAACGTTCGTCGGTGCGTTCGTGTTTCCGTTCGCTTTATGCGGGGCGACTTTTGACCAGATGCTCACACCAATGGCGGCAGCGAGCACAACAGCCAGCCACCAGAGCACGCGCGGATTTTTTGGTTCAGTCTTTTCTTTATCCATACTTTGCGATGGTTAGATACGAAAACGCCTGCGACATCAGGGCAGTCGCAGGACGGCGTTCCATCCTTGTTCGACCTTTTCCCGAAGGATTTGTCTTCATCCCATCGCGTGATGGGAAAGGCGTTGGACTCCCCTGCGCCCATTGCTGGGCCGGGATACCATGGCGGGACCGTACCGGATTCGCACCGGTTTGCCTATCGCTTTTTCAAAGCCTCCAGAGTGTAGCATACCCGTTTGACGCACAAAAGCTCACATCGGCAAATACCTTGACAGAGTGAGGTAATGCTGGTACTTTCAGCCATTCGCGTGAAGACGTAAACCGAGAATGAACCAATGACGTGAAAGGAAACACAATGGCGAAGAGCACAATCGTAAAGGGCAAAAACCTCATTTTCAACGGCAGCAAGATCACCCTCTTTGGCACGAGCGGCGCCAACCTCCAGAGCGGGAACTGGGCAGTCGAATCAGGTTTCGGCAGCCTCATGATCGAAGTGAAGCCATCGCCGGTGAGCCCAAAAATTCAAGAGCTGGTGAATGAGGACATGAAGGCCAAACGGGGTGACCAGATCGCCTGTATCCAGGTCTCACCGAATATCGGCGTATGTCTCTTCCTGGAAGGCACCGTCACGCGCCAGCACCTGGAATCGGCGTCCGAAGAGAACGGCACCATCGTTTTCACCGACGTACCGCTAAACACAATGGAAGGACAGAAAAACTTCCGCGTGGTAGTGAGCCCCAAAACCGAACACCAGATGGCAACCCTCGACGCTGCAGGGAATATCGTCTGAGCAAACGCTGATCATTCTACTGACCGGTTCACCCGAACCGGTCTTCGTTATTACGATTTTGGCAGGTAGAGTAGTGGGTCAAGCCAATCCACAAGCGCGCCTTTGGTACTCACGTACCCTTTCCACACAATGACCGTCCCTTTGTGCAGGCTGAAGTGCAGGTGCTTGCGCTCCCCATCAGTCTCGGTTGAGTAGCCTTTCCCGAGCACGGCAAACTTCGTTCCGGCGTTCAGTGTGGTGCCAACCTTTGCGGATATCGATGCCAGACGGAGATGCCCGTAGAGCGCGGTCACGGTTTGCCCGGCGACTACGCACTGCTGGACCATAACCCCGCCGTAGCCCGAGACGTACTGGCTGGCACGGACCTTGCCCGTGCACGCTGCAACAACTGGCACGTCGATATTCGCCTCGCCCGGGAACGTTTCAAAATCTACCGCCGTGTGGTAGCCGGTGAACCGTTCGGGTTGGACCGGCGAGTGCTGCGGTGTGACGTACGTACCAAAAAATTTCTTGGTGATGCGCTGGGTTGGCTGATCAAGAGGACTCGTTAGTGCTGCAGCTGGTGCATTGACGTTGACCACGGGCGCAGGTGCGGTGTTCACATTCACGAATTGCGCGGTGTTTACATTCGCTACTGGCGCAGCATTCGTATTCACGTTTACCGCAACGTTTGCATTGCTCGTTACCACTGGGGCATTCACCGTGTTCACAACTGATTTCGACGTGCACGCCGCTAGCACAACGACGCTCGTCAAAATGCAGCCAAGCAAAAGCGTGCGTCGCATGCTAGTAGTCAATCCCCTTCACCGCAATGAAGCCTTTGTAGTACGGGTGCTTCACCATGCGCATCTCGGTCACCACGTCGCAGTACTTCAGAACTGCGGGGAACTTCTGGTGCCCAGTAAGTACGAGGTGGACGTGTTTCGCTTTGGGGTGCGTGGCTCGCTTCTTGAGCAGAGCAATCAGCGCTGAGACCGGAAAGAGCTTTTGCTCTAAACAGGAAATGACTTCATCCAGAACTATGAGCTTGTACTTTCCAGAACTGATGTGCGCCCAGGCAAGGTTCAGCGCCCGCTTCGCTGCCAGCTGGTGCTGGCGCAGGTGCTTGCGATCGCCCAGGATGCCCACGAAACCTTCGCCGTGCACTTCCACATCAACGCCGAGCTTCCGCAGGGTATCCCGCTCGCCCGAAGGCCAGGCGTTGCTCTTGTAGAACTGCAGGAAGAGGACTTTCCAACCATACCCAGCCGCCCGTGTGGCTACCCCAATGCCAGCCGTGGTTTTCCCCTTCCCATCACCAACATAGGCAATGGTCAGGCCATGCGGGAAGGGTTTCAGGGGTTTTTGGGCTTTGCGCTTGACAGGAATAAGCATCCCCTGTAGGGTACGGAAACGAAACAGAATTGACAAATCGTTCAGTGACGTCCCGCGAAGTTCTTGGCCTGTTCCCCCTCCCCCCCAGGCTGAGTTCCGAGCGGGACTTTTTTTACCCAACCGACGCCACACGAACGAGTGATTTACATAGTACTTTCCTTTTCCCCTGGAGATAGTCGATTACAAGGTCTCTGTTCACCCCTCTCAGAGCTCCCTTGCCAAAGACTTCTCTGGGGGTTTTTTCTTCGTGGTGTACACTGAATGCACAAACACACACCCCCTCATTTGTTTCTCCTTTTATTGGAACCGCCAGGCCGTTCGACAGTCGGCCTGGTCTATTTTTTACAGGTTGACGTATACTGGAAGAAAGAAACCCCTTCATTGCATTCTCCTTCGACGTTCCGCCAACGAAGTTCGCGATGGAACGCGCCGAAAGCCAAGGACTTCGCCCTTTCCTACCAGCCGTTGTTAATGGAGTATCTCACCTCCCTGTAGCGATACAGGGAGGCTATTTTTTACGCCAATCCTTGACACCAAACGCATGGCGTGCTACTATTGCCAGTTCACTTTTGAACACCTTTTTATGGACCAACTTTACGAACAAGCCTCGCGGCTAACGGAGGATCGCCCTGAGCTCAATGCGCTCGAGGTTCTCCAAGCCCTGAGCAATCTGCACGCCGAATTGGACAAGCACAGCGAGTCCGAGAACGCGTAAGGCCCAATCACCCGCCCAACCCGGCGGGTGTTGCGTTTTACCCCAGGGTTCCGTATAGTGTGGCCACAAAAGGTAAAACAAACACAAGGATACACCATGAATCTAGAAGCTTTGTACGCGTTCTGTGCGGATCCGGACATTACCGACCAGCAGGTACTCCAACGCATCGTGGAACTCAAGCGCGCGAAACTTGACTTCACCGAAGACGAGGAAGACAAGATCTGCGCAATTCTCAAGCGGTGCAAGCGTATCGACCTGGCAGAAAAATGCTGCCGGAATCTCAAACGGCACCGGGCGCTCCCCCGCTAGCTCGTACTCCCGCCCACCCGGACGGGAGTCTTCTTGACATGCTCACTGGCCCACACTATGCTGTGGGGCCCACCGTACATTCGCATGCCTGGCATAGGAACCACTAGGCATAACCTCGAATAGGAAGCGCCATAGTGAAAGGCGCACCATGATTGTACATTGCATTCTCACGCTCATCGAGCCGACTATTGATGGGCAACGCTGGGACAAACTCGTCATCCCCTGGGACAATGGCACAGTCCACGGGCCTGACCTGCAAGTCCCCATCCAGTGGGCAGTAACGCGGGATTTTGCGCTGAGCATACTCCCCGGCCTCACGGATCTCACCGACGCCCACATTGAAGTGGTCGTCCAGTAACGTAGCTCTTGCCCTCCACGCTTTTGGAGGGCTTTTCTTTATACCAAAGTGTTTTACACTTCAGTCAATACCAAAGGAGGTTGCCATGACCTGGCTCATTCCCGAAGGCGAGCGTTCATTCACCGCAAAAGTCTCCCGCTTCGATGATCCCAAGGCAAATCGCGTGCTCACCACCAAAGCACTGTCGTGGGAAACGGCCCGAGCCTACTTTGCTCAGCACCTCGAACCGAACGAGTACATCTGGGACTGCTGCGATAATGGCGCGTGCACGCCGACGAAACCACCCTCATGATCCTACGAGGGTGGTTCTTCATACCCTTGACGCAGTCGCCACGGTGGGTAGGCTGGTAGCAGAAAACCAACACACCTTGGACATTGCACGGAGGCAAACATGGTACATACTTTACTTCGCATTGTAGAAATTGGCATTGGGGGTTACCTTGGCATCGCCATCCTCATGGTACCGTGCCGACTGCTCGGCGTGATGGTCTGGCCCATGCACGTCATGTCGCACGACCGTGACTCCGAGACACTGCTCCCCATGTCGATTCGACGGATGTGTCGGGAACCCATCCCTTCCCGACTCTACTGGGGCATTTTCTTCGCCTCACCCTTTCTCTTCTTTGGCGGGATCTTCGTCTGGATGGCCTACGGCATGATCAAGCAGTGGGCAAGAATCACGCATCGCCTGTACGCGCAATCACCGAGCGCGCAAAGCGAAGAGTCTGTTGCCTAAACGCCAAGCCGTTCCCCTTTGGAACGGCTTTTCTTTTTCTCCCCGGCCCGAACTACTTGTGCATACAAACGTTCATGCTAAGCTGGCCGCAAAGAAAGTGCATGCAAAGGAGGAAAATGTACATTGCAGGAATAGGCTTTGCACTCGTTGGCCTAGTTGGGATGTGGTATAGCAAGCGTAAAGGCCAAGAAATCACCTTCGTCATTAGTGCGATCCTTGGAACCGTAGGTGCGGCGATGTGTATCCTCAACCTCTTAGGCAAAACGCCTTGACTACAAACCAGAGCGGACCTCCCCGGTCCGCTCTTCTTCACAATGAAAAAGAGTGGACTGAATCCACTCTTTCCGGGAACGAACCTAGTGCGTGAGCGCGCTCAACAGCGTGCGCGACTTGTGATTGGGCATCCAGATGCAGCGCTGCTCTTCAAAGTACGGCATGGTACGTACCGTATCATCAGCACGCAGGCAATAATTTCGATGATCAGTGACAGGGATACTGCCGCCTCGCCTTCTGAAGCCAGTCCTCCGGCAGGACCGTCGCCAGTGAAGACGGCTTCGACCATTGCGCGGATCCCGTAGTGCAAAGCCTGGATAGTAAGAAATCCTCCCAGGAATACAGCGATTGCAAGGACGAGGAATCCGAATGCTTCACCTCTACGAGACGACGCCGTATCATTTGCGATGCCGAAGAATGCTGCGAGGAGAGCAAGTATTGATCCCTGCACAATCAGATCGACCGGCCAGGCTTGGGTACTCGCCAGCAGCAGCACCAAAGACATTACGAGGACGAGTATGACTACTGATTTCATCCACGAAACCACGATTACCTCCTTCGTCGTATTCGAGACGACGTTTGCATGGAATGTACGTTTCTTTGCAAAGACCATAATGCGAGGAGACGGATTCGTCAAGGCAGGGTAACGTCACGATGAGCGGAACTCCCCGGCTCGCTCTTCTTGCATGTAAAAGTACCAGTGGTAAGCTGGCAGTAAAGAATATCGCAGCCGAAAGGAGGGCAACCATGCCCGTGCTAACGCCAGAACAGCGCAAGGCATTCCTGAAAAAAGTTGCTGAAACCTACCCTAACGGAGAACCTACTTCTGAACAGGTAGCTGCCAAAGCTGTGAGGCTTCGAAAAAGAATGCGCGAAATCGACGACGCACATTTACGCGGACTAAGCAGGATCTTCCAGCGCAGATATTGGTAATGGAGATACCTGCAAATTGAAATGAGCGTACCACCCGGCCCGCTCTTTTTCGTTGACAAGTCGGCAAAAGCGACTTACGTTTCATTAAGAAATAATAATCAAAAAGTGAGGATTCGGTGAAAACGTTCTTGCTCATTACATGGATTTTTCTCCTGGTTATCGCGATCGCTGCAGGTA
>CAIPSZ010000118.1 GCA_903867845.1 Candidatus Kerfeldbacteria bacterium
CCTTTCTTGGTGGCAAGAAAGGGTGATTCCAGTCGCTCCCGATGGGTCGCGCCGCCTTCGGCCCCAAAGACACCAGCAGGGGGTGCTCGATTCGCGCTCAGGAATTCAACCAATCCAATTATGGGGAATGGCTCAGCGATCACCCCCTGCACCCCCACGGGTAAAGGAATATTCACTATTTATAAAGGAGAAAAAGAGAATGCCAATGTAAGAAAACCGGAGTCTGGGGGCATGAGTCGGACGCCTCCATCCAGAGCAAGAGTGAGATAGTGGGTTCCGTCTCAGGCCCCCAGCAGTCTTTCCGGTTCCCTTTCTGCTGCCAGAAAGGGAACATGTAACGTAAGTGACCATCAATTACAACTCAACCATCAGGTCGTTCACCCGTTCTACCACCAGAGGTCAACCGGGTTCAGTTTTTCCTGCTTGCCAACTCCACCATGTGCGGGTAAAGTACCCGCGCATGACACCTACCGATCCGAACGCTCGCGATATCTTCGCCATTACCGGCCTCCCGCCGGAAGTCCTTGCCGTGGGCATGGCTAAGTACTCCCGGTCAGCCGCGTCCATTAAGGAAACGCTTTCCGAGCTCACCGAAGAGAAGTCGGCCGAGTTCCACGAGAAGTGGGTGCTAGGCTACGGCGACGCGTCTGTGGCCGATATGGCCGTCATTGCCCTGGCCTGTGAGAACGTGTCCATGCTGGCAAGCAAGGCAATTGAAGACCACCGTTTGGCCAGCTACCAGGAGAAGTCCACCCGCTACCAGAGCTTCGAGCGGAAGCCCGCTGCCGATGGCACCATGCTCCCGCGCCGCTACTACCAGCCCATCCCCATAATGGCATCAGCTCATGCCAGCGCGTACATGGAAACCTGCGAAGCCATGTTCGACGCTTACGTGGACCTGACCGAAGTCATGCGGGAGTACTACGGCCGCGCCTACCCGAAACCGTCAGACGTCCTGGACAAACCGTACGCGGCAAAGCTCAAGGCGCGCAGCTTGGACATTGCGCGGTACCTGCTCCCCACGTCAACGCTGACGAACCTTGGTTGGATTTCTTCAGCGCGGGGTTTGCGTCGTGCCATTTTCAAAATGAAGCAGCACGACCTGGATGAGGTGCGCCAGATTGCGCAGGAGCTGCAGGAGGCGGCGACGAATCCTGCGTACAACCCGCACGCCAAAGAGGTGGAGATGCTTCTCGCTGCAGCTGATCCATCAGCGGAAGCCATGGCGAATTCTATTAAGGCGAAGTTGAACCTGCAGTACAAGGGCGCGCCGACGTTGGTCAAGCACACCGACCCCACGCCGTTCTTTCGTGACACCCGGCGTCGCTTGCAGCAGACTGCAGCCACCGTGCTCGGCGACCTGCACGTCCTGGATGATGAACCACGTGTGGCCTTCTACGAATCCGATCATCCAGAAGTTGACTTGGCGACGGCACTGCTGTACGAAGTGACGCACTTCTCGTACGGGCAAATTCGTCGTGTGGTGCAGGATTTGCCCACGTCAGTCCGCGCAGACATCATTAGCCAGGGCACGGCCGACCGCGGGAAGTTCGACATTCCCGGCCGGGCGTTCGAAATTAACGGGTTGATTTTTGACACGCTCATGGACTACGGCGCGTTCCGCGACTTGCAGCGCCACCGCATGTGCACGCAGCTCCACCAGTCACTCACCAGCTTGCACGGCTTTGAAGAACCACCCGAATCCATGGGCATGGAACCCGCCGGGGGTTTGGATATCTTTGAAACCATTATTCAAAAAGCCGGGGGCTTGTACCGCACCATGGTAATGGACCTGCCGTACGAAGCGACCTACGTGCTGCCCATGGCCACGCGCAAGCGCACGCTCTTCGTCATGAACCCCCGCGAGCTCACGCACATGGTGGAACTCCGCTCAAAGTCTGGTGGCCACATGTCGTACCGCGAGATCGTACGGGACATGCTGGAGCAGGTGCGCATGACCTACCCGAGTCTGGTGCGGCACATTCGCTTGGCACCCATCGACTTTCAGGCCGACTTCTTCCAGCGGTAAAAGAAAAGCCCTCACAAAAGGTGAGGGCGATTTTTTGGTATGGGCTCGAGAACGTTTGGCAGCGCGCTGGGGCTGCTAAGAATGTACTGCGGGGCGATGCCGACATTGAGAAATTCTTCTCGCGTCGTCGGCCCGGTCGTGACCGCAATGAAATGAAAGCCTGCACCATGCGCGGCGTGCCAGTCTTCCAGCGTGTCACCTACGTAGACGAATGCGCTGCGCTCGAGCTCGGGGTATTTCTCGCGTACCGCATCGAACACGCGCGGATCCGGCTTTCGAAATGGCGTATCATCTGCTGTTTGGATGATGGAAAACCATTCACGCTGGACGTTCGCCTCCTGCAGGTGAAAGTAGAGACTCTCCGCTTCCCGATTGGAAACGATAGCCAGCGGAATGCCGGCGCGGTAGAGACCCTCAAGGTACTCAACGAACCCCGGAAAGGTCGGGTAGACGCTGCGCTCGTGGGGTTGTAAAAGCGCGACGCGTATTCGGTCGTGATCTTCCGGCCAGAGTGCGGGTAAGAATCCCTCTGCCCAGTGTTTCCCAGTATGCAGGCGCATTTCTTCTACATCCGGTACCCGAAGGCCGAGTTGCCGTGCACAGCGCTGGTGCTTTTGCACAATTGCAGTGAACGAGTCCACGACGACCCCGTCATTGTCAAGGACGACTACGTAAACCTGGAGTCGATCCATGTTTTCTCCTTCGTATTTCTGTTTGATTTAGTGACCAGACCTTATCATTCCTCGTCCGCTTGTCAACGCTAGCTTCGCTCCCGCAGAGCTGGTAAACTCCAGGCATGGCAAAGCGGCGCGGAACATTCATCATCGTTGATGGCATTGACGGGTCGGGTAAGGGCACGATCGTCGATGCGTACGTCACGTGGGCGCAGCAACAGCAGCTACGGGTTTTTGACGTGCGGGCCTTTGCCAAGGAGCACCAGCGCCTGCCGGAACCCAACGAATGGCAGGGGAGTAGCGTGATTGTTTCGGCGGAACCAACACATGCAGGCATTGGCCACGTTATTCGGGATGAAATTGTGAAAGAGAATGCACGGCACTACAGTGGTTTGGAAACTGCCATGGCGTTCAGTCTCGATCGCCACATCCTGTACCAGAAAGTTATCCTGCCTGCGCTGGCAAAAGGTATTTTGATTCTTCAGGAGCGTGGCGTATCATCGTCCATTGCCTACCAACCGTTGCAAGGTAATGTAACATTGCAACAACTTTTGAAACTGGAAGGGAATGCGTTCACCCTCAAGCACCGACCCGACCTGCTCATTATTCCCATTTGCCCGGTTACCGTGTGCTTGCAACGTTTGAGCAAGCGGACGAAGAAAGACCAAGCCATTTTTGAAAAGCGTGCGTTCCTCACCAAGCTCGACACGCGCTATCGCAGTGCCTGGTTTACTAAGCTCTTCCGCAGCCGTGGGAGTAGAGTGGAGTACCTCGACACGAATGATGCCCTTGGCCAAACGCAAAAGTATGCTGTAGAATCCATCAACGATTTCCTCACCAAAAAAGCATTTCGATAATCTCAGTAACACTGCACTTTCCTCACCCCCGCGGGGTAACTTCACTATCCTGACGGGATAATCCGCCACTTTTTTTGAAAAGGAGCTACGATGATGAAGAAAATCTTCGTCGTCGCTATGTTGGCAGGGCTGGTGTTCGCACTAGCTTTACCAACGCTGGCATTCCCACCGCCTGGTTCGAAGACCGATGACCACCCTTGGGGCGGAGATCAGGCCCAGCCTGTTTGCACGCAACAAGTCGCGCCGCAGCCCCCATCGAGTGGGTTGCAACCTTCACTGGCCCCGCCGCACAAAGGCAGCGATAATGCGTTCGGGAATGATAATGCCCGGCCGGTTCTCGCCCCGCCGCACAAAGGCACCGAGGATCCGTGGGACTTTGACCGGGCACGGCCGGTTCTCGCCCCGCCCCACAAAGGCACTGACCCGTTTGGGTTTGATGACCTCTGGGCTCGTATCTGCGCGTGGTTCAACGCTCCGTAAGCTAGTAATCCGCAGTTTGCTAGTTCACCCCTGCCCGCTTTCGAGCAGGGGTGTTTTCTCTGTTGACGGCTGGGGGCAAGAGTGGTACACCAGGGGCAACAAACCACATATAAACGGACGTTCTGCTCGAGCCGCATGACGTGGCTTTAGGCAGCAAACGGATCGTTGAAAAGTGAATAACAGGTTTATGTGAACATACAGGAGGTTCTATGAAGATTGCCACGATTGTGGTGTGCTTGCCGCTCGTATGGCTAGCACCAGTTTTTGGGCAAGGATTGCCACCCTTCAATGACAATCCCTCAGTGCCGAGTTTTGGCATCAAGCCGCCGCCCGGACTACGGGATTGGGTTCCGGCAGCAGACGCGCACTACCAGTTGTACGTTAATGTTGTGGGGGATAGCGCTAATGCCAAGCCAAACATCACCATTCTATTGGACAACAAATCCGTCCAGTACCTGATGGAGAAGATTGGCGACACCGTCTACTTCTTCATCGCTCCGCCTGGGATTCCGCTGACCACGTGTGGTCAGATTGACAGTTTGGAAAATGAATTCCCAATTGTCATTTTGGCTGGCGAGCAGCGTCGTGCAGAATTTTGGTTCTCGTACGATAGTAGTGGCCAGGTTACTATCGACACCAGTCAGGCGTCGAACAGTTTCATTAGCCCCTTGCCCGTGCAGGATATGCCGGGTGATGTGGTCACCTTGCAGCTCGTGGGGAAGAATGAGAATGCCAAAGTCATCCGGGCGCTGAAGAAAGAGCTCGGTGATCGCGCAACGCTCGTTCAGTTGAACGAGGGCTTCTTCCGTCACGTGTGGCTTCGCGTGTCCAAGGCATTCGTCCAGAATGCGCAGACGAACGAAACCCAGCTCGGGACATTCCTCGCCTACCGGTGTGCGCCAGGATCACGGGATGTAGTTCTCCAGATTTTGGCAAAGTATGCGCCGAGCCCCGAACAGTGCGCACAGCAATTGGCGAAGCTCGCCCAGATGAGCAAGCCACAACCACAAGGAGGTAGTGATGGTGGAGCCATTGGCATTAGAAACTGACGCCGAACGACGTCATCGTCTACGCGGGCGAAAGTGGTGGTACCGGTGGTTACGTCGTGGCTGGCATACCCTGTCAGTTGTCATCGTCCTCTTGGCAATTCTTTTTGTGACTGGGGTAACTCTCCAGAAGCAAAAAATGCGCGTGTACGATGACCATGTTGCCGCTCTCCAAACGTCTGTTCGTTCAAACGAGCAAAACAGCTTCAAGGTTAGAGCCGACCAGTACACGAACGACACCGTGGTTGCTCGGACTGAAGAGGCTGGCA
>CAIPSZ010000119.1 GCA_903867845.1 Candidatus Kerfeldbacteria bacterium
AAGTCATTCTTGGGCTTTCTTGGCGAGGTGTTTCAACCGCGTCACCACCCGGAAGTGTCGGAGGAGTGCGTAGAGTAATGCACCACCTCCAGCGAGAATTGGCCAGTAAAATGGTTCCACGAATTCCTCATTTCTACCAGGTAAATGTGACCACATCGGGTTTGACGCCGATGTTCTTGTACTCCGCTTCAATGCCATTGAGGACATCGATTTCGGCTTTCTTGCATGAACTGCGCAACGATTGCAACAGCTGTTCGAATTCAATTTTCGTGTACGTCTTGACCCGCTGGCCAATGCGCAGCACGACTTCGTCGAATCCTTCTGCCGGTTTCTGCAACGCCGCGACCGCTTCCGAAAGGGCGCCGAGCTGATCCCACCGATCGCGCGCCGCTTTACTCGCGGGCATGATCTGACTGTGCTGCTCGGTGAATACGCGCTCGGCAGTCTTATCGGCGCCGAGTTTGCACAGCACGTACTTGAGCAGCGCTAAATCCTCGTAGTCAGCAATCTCACGACCAGCCAGGAACGCTGATGCGCGAACCACATCCATGAGCTTCACGCGGGTGCGTGGGCTAATAATGTCGGGTTGCGGCTGACCATCCTTCGCCAACTTTTCGACGAGCGCTTTCCAGTACCGGTCGACGAGGGCTGCAGTTGCCAGCTGCACGCCATTGGGTACCAGGATGCCATCCGGACGTTCCACGAGGTCGGCGACCTCTTTCATCGCTGCGTACGGAATCGTCTTCAAAGCGGGCACTTCACCGACGTACTGCATGTACCGCCGGTACATTTCCACCTCAGACACGTAGCCGCTTACCGCCGGAATCTCTGCCTTGAACAGGATACGGTCCTTCATTGCCTCGATGGCTTTGGACGCCCGATCAAAATTCGTGGTGAGAATACCGGTATGTAGCGGGCACACAATTTGGACATCCTTCCGTTCGAACAGCCGTTCGTTCATAATCGTCAGCAGTGTTCGAATGAGGTAGTCAGAGGCATCCTCAAACTCATCCCCGAAGAAGAACTGCACCTGGGTGAGGCCACCGTCGGTGTAGTACACTTCTTTGCCGGTCTTTAAGAATTCATCAGCAATCTGATTGCCAATGAGATTCTCGGGCATCATGTCTTTGGTCAGCTGGATGCGCATGGTGTGCACGTCAGAGAAGAGGTTGAACATGATCCGGGCAGCATAGCTCTTGCCAGCACCGGGGCCGCCAATCCAGAGCACGTGTTCCCGCGTCATGATGGCGAGCATGGCCTGGACGATGTACTCGTCCCAGCCAACGAGAATGTCTTTTGCCTGTGCGAAGTGGACTTTGATTTCGTTTCCAGTAATCATGGAAGTACTCCTTTTTTGTATACGTTCAGTATTCTTGTTTTCTCAAATTAAAGAAGTCAGTTTGCACTGCCTTCTTCAGAACGCAGGCACTCCAACGCTCTGAAGAAGGGGGGACGCGCACCGGACGTGTCCCCAAGAAAACTAGCGTCTCCCTCGTTAGCGAAAGAGTACGCGAAGAATCATGCGGCCATTGTCTATAGCCGCTGCCGCGCAAAAGCCAATGAAAAATACCTTCCACCCAATGTGTAGGGGTGTAAAAAGTACGCCAATGCCAAATGCGATGGCAAGTAAAAACAGGATGACAACACGTATCATGAGTACTCCTTTTGTGTTTCTCCCTCACCCGTCGAATGACTTCAATGGGTAAGAGAGAAAGGGAAGGGCGATCGGA
>CAIPSZ010000120.1 GCA_903867845.1 Candidatus Kerfeldbacteria bacterium
AGGTGTAGTAGGAGTAATCAACGCTTCCCTCATGAAGGTCTTGCGAAATTTGCTCCACCACAGCGCGGGAATCATTTTGCAGCTCTTGCTGGGAAAGTGTCCGCCGCTGCTGCTGGACAAAGGTAAGAAATAAGCCAATTGCGATGACCGCCGCTATGGAAAAGAGACCGAGCGTCACAACCACTTCAATAAGCGTAAACCCTTTCGCGTGTACTGGGGGGTGCAGCAGTCTCATGGCGTTATCCAGTTGTAAAGAAATTCCTGGTATTTCACTTTTGTTGGACTCGTGGCAGTAGGCCAGCGGACTTCGCTCGTAACCAGGACTCCAACTTTATCTCCATACTTTATTTTATTCCCGCCTGAATCTTTTGCGGCTTGGCAATTGTAGGCATTTGTTTGGTCAAGCACCACTTCGTTACCACCGCTATCCCTGCATACTTCCTGCAACGTCACCACACGGTAGTACTTCGTTCCAGTCGGCGTGGGTACTAGGCCAGCTGAAGAATTCTGCACGTAGGTACCATTGTAGAGGTACACACGAGCCCGATTATCTTTCCACACAGTGAGGAGGTCCACTGGTGGGGCATTTCCAGGAGGAACGTAAAATGTAAAGTCTGTCCCGTTGATATAGCCAGAAGAGACTTGGCCGTTAACACTCACTGTGGGGTACGCATTAACAAAGTGGTTGGAGAGGTTGAAAACATCGGATACCAGTTGAGATAAATCCGATAGATCAACCACACTCGAAGAACCACCATTGAAATTGCACCGAGAAGTTGCCGGGGTGAGGCCGTCCCAGTACTTGTGCTCACCGGCGCCCAAGAATTGTGTTGGGTTAGTATTATCGCAAAATGGTGGGAGCTGTTTAAATTCTCCGGAAAGGTACTTGGAAAGTGCGGCTTCATCACACGCTATATCGGTTTCCGAACTGCCTGTACTATCATT
The DNA here is from genome assembly GCA_903867845.1 of Candidatus Kerfeldbacteria bacterium. Taxonomy (GTDB): domain Bacteria; phylum Patescibacteriota; class Patescibacteriia; order PEXW01; family PEXW01; genus CAIPSZ01. The sequence continues at coordinate 946 of CAIPSZ010000120.1, forward strand.
GTATGCGGAGCCGGGGATTACGGTGACACCGTCTTTTGCCAAGCCTCCGCTTTGCGAAAGGCACCCAGCGACGCCACCAGTTGAACACCGTTGGTAGCATGTACCGTCACCGCCTCCCGCCAAATCACTATAAACGCCAATATCGTACTTACTATCGTACGTCGTCTTATCAATTGGGGTTTTATCGAGCAAGTACGAGTCCCACACCGTTGATGGAACCTGACTATGTAATAGCGATGCAGAACCGCGAAGGCTGTAAGCAATTTCCAATCCTTCGCGCGCCAAATTCTGTGCAACCAAGCGATCCTGATTTTGCCGGCCGAGGTTAATAGTGGTGTTGACGAGTACGAGCGATCCCAGCACGCCCACCATGAGCACGCCAATAGCAATAATCGCTTCTAGGAGCGTTTGCCCTGATGTATGCTTTTTGAGTAATTTCTGTAAAAAGTATTTCATTTGAATTAATTCGGCGTACTGAATGTGCAATCAGAATCTTCGCGTTGGAGTATGACACCATTTTGGCTTACAGTAACTACGCGACAACTTGTATTACTGTTTACTGCACCGAGCATAATTTCTGCAGTTTTCCAAATGATTACTCCATTTGCTGTTGAGGCATCACCGTTCACCGCCGGGGGGTAGGGGTATATATTATCAGAAATTTTAGCTATTCGACCGGAAGGGGGTGTAAAGAGGATTGCAGCTTGAATTGGGTAATCCGGTGGAACGCCACTTGATTGTGGATTGGGAATATGAAGAGCTTCCCATGGCGTGTGCTTCGACGTCGTACAATTGAAATGTTGACCA
>CAIPSZ010000121.1 GCA_903867845.1 Candidatus Kerfeldbacteria bacterium
ATGCGTTGCTCCAGTAAAAAGGCGGATTCCGGAACCTCTTCCGGCTCCATGACATACTCCTGGCGATAAAATTCTTTGATACGCTCCAAAACCCGGGGGTCATCCCGATGCCCTAGGTGAGTCTGCTCAATAACCTTCAGCCAGTCGGCAATTTTCTCCGCTGGCTTTTGGGACGTTGCTTCTCCAGCATGCTGCCTCCTTTCCTGCTCATGTTCAACCGGTTCCGAGGTGTGCAGCTCGGAATTCTGCTGGTGCAGGAATTGTTCACCAAGACGCTCCATATGTTGTAAGTATACGCGCGTCCTTGCGGCTCGGCTAGGCAAGCGTGTTCAAGAGAAATGGATTTCCTTTACCGGCACGTCTTGAGTTGAGGCATGGTAATCAGCAAACTCAACGTACTGAATCTTTGCGTACAGCTCCGCGTTGAACGGCAGCTGATCGACAAAAGCACGATCGTCCGGATGAATCGTTTTTACCACGTAGTACCGAAGCGCTTCGTTCGATGGGATGCGAAGTTGCAAACCGTTCAAAGGAAGGACCTGGACGTGGTCAAAAATCTCTTTCGGGTACCTGGCATGGAACCACTCCCTTTCCCGCTCGTAGAATTCCCCCCGGTCGAACAGTTCGAAGACATCAACCTTACACTCCGATGTGTACAACACGTACTTTAATCCCTGCTGCGTGACGCGAAATCCTTGTCCAAAACACGCCTTGAGAAAAACCTGCAGATCCTGCTCGTGAATGCAAACATCCACATCTCCATGCGTCCGGGTGAGATGGCCAATTTTCGCATCAACCGCAAAACCACCTACAACCCAATAACGGGTGTGCTCGCGCTGGCAGAGCTCAACAACTTCTCGTAAAACCCTAAAGGCAACCTGTTCCATACGCGCAGTATAGCGGTAAGCATCGCTCACTTCCATGCTAAAAGTGACGTGCTATACTGTGTGCCTATGAGCACCAGCGACATCCTGAACATCGTCATCGCCATCGTCTTACTAGCCGTAGGCGGTTTTACCATCTGGCTGCTCTACTACCTGGTCCAGATTGTGAAGGACCTGTACAAGGCCATTGAGGACTTTCGCCAGATGCTGGATAGCGTGCGCCAGCGCCTTGAGCACATTGGCGACTTCCTTGATACCATCCAGAACAAAGTTAGTTCATCAGCAACTGCCATCGCCAGCATCGTCCGCGTCGTCGGTGATGTGACGAGCATGGTGAAGAATAGAAAAAGCAAAAAGCCACAAACCCCCACTGACGACCTGGACTAGGCAATGCGCTTAGCCGTCGCCTCGTACCACGTTTGGTCTGGTCGAGGATATTTTGCGTAACCATGCCCTTCGTCCACCTCCACGTCCACTCCCACTACTCCCTCCTCGACGGCTTGCCGAAAATCGACGAGCTGGTTGCCCGTGCCGTGGAACTCGGCAGCCCGGCGGTTGCGCTCACTGACCACGGCGTACTCTACGGCGCAGTGGAGTTCTACCAGAAAGCGACCAAGGCGGGCATCAAGCCAATCATCGGCGTGGAGACGTACGTCGCCCGTCGCACCATGCAGGATAAGGAACCGCGCATTGACGAACGACCGTTCCACCTCGTCCTGCTCGCCACGAACCTCACCGGCTACCGCAACCTCATTGCCCTGGTCACTGCGGCGCACTTGGACGGGTTCTACTACCGACCGCGCGTAGACCACGATCTCCTTGCTAAGCACAGCGAGGGCATTATCGCTTTATCCGCGTGCCTGCAAGGTGAGGTGGCCAATGCTATTCTCGGGAAAATTAATGCTACGCCCGATGAAGTTGTTGAACGCTACGTGAAGACGTTCGGGAAGGAGAACTACTTCCTGGAAGTACAGTCGCACCCCGACATTCCCGATCAAGTGACGGTGAATGCAGAAGTTTTCAAACTCGCCGCAAAGCACGGCCTCAAAGTTGTGGCGACGAATGACGTGCACTACCTGCGCAAGGACGATGCGGAAATTCAGGATGTCCTCCTTGCCATCCAGACCAAGACGACGGTGGACGACCCCAAGCGCATGTCATACAAGGGCATTGACGTGAGCATGCGGTCGGAAGCAGAAATGGCCGAGGGTTTTCCTGACCATCCCGAAATACTCACCAACACTCTGGACATTGCCGAGCGCTGCAACCTCACCTTGGAGCTTGGCAAGATCCAACTCCCCCGCTTCGACGTGCCTGATGGGAAATCTGCCGAGGCGTACCTGCGCGAGCTCTGCGAAACCGGCCTGCCCAAGCGCTACCCGGGTCGAGAAAATGACCAAGTCGTTGTGGACCGCCTCAACTACGAGCTGAGCATCATAGAGAAGACCGGCTTCGCCGGCTACTTCCTCATCGTGCAGGACTTCGTGAACTGGGCCAAGAACAATGGCGTGGTCGTGGGCCCAGGCCGCGGGTCAGCTGCGGGTTCTATCGTGTCGTACCTGACGAACATTACGAACGTCGACCCCATTGCCTATGACTTGCTCTTCGAGCGCTTCCTGAACCCGGAGCGCATCTCCATGCCGGATATTGACTTGGACTTTGCTGACGTCCGCCGCGACGACGTGCTGCAGTACGTGGCCGGCAAGTACGGCCACGACCACGTCGCGCAGATCATCACCTTCGGGACCATGGCAGCTCGTGCTGCCATCCGTGACGTGGGCCGCGCTTTGGGCTACCCCTACAGCTACTGCGATCGCGTGGCCAAGCTCATCCCCATGTTCACCACGCTCCAGGAAGCGCTGGACACCATTCCCGAGCTCAAGGAAATTGCCACGCAGGACGAAGACGCCAAGCGCTTGCTCCACACGGCTCTGCGCATGGAAGGCGTCGCGCGCCACGCGTCTGTCCATGCCTGCGGCGTCGTCATTACCAAAGACCCGCTCATCATGAACGTCCCGGTGCAACACGCTGGGCCAGATGACGACACGATCATCAGCCAGTACAGCTTGCACCCCATTGAAGACCTTGGCTTGCTGAAGATGGACTTCCTGGGCTTGCGCAACCTCACCGTGCTGGAGCAGACCATTGAAATCGTGCGGAAAGCGCGGGGTAAGGTGTACGACCTTGACCACCTCCCGCTCAATGATAAGAAGACGTTTGCCCTACTCCAAGCTGGCCACACCACCGGCGTGTTCCAATTTGAATCCGGCGGCATGCGACGGTACATGAAAGAGCTGAAGCCAACCGAACTGGAAGATCTGATTGCTATGGGTGCCCTGTACCGCCCCGGCCCAATAGAATTCATTCCCGACTTCATTGCTCGCAAGCACGGCGAGCAAAAGGTTGTGTACATTCACCCGAAGTTGGAGAAGAGCCTTGCTAAGACCTACGGCGTGGCCGTGTACCAGGAGCAAATCATGGAGCTGGCGCGCGACCTGGCGGGCTTCACGCTCGGCGAAGCTGACGTGCTGCGTAAAGCCATGGGGAAGAAAATCGCCAAGCTGCTCAAGGAGCAGCGCGAGAAGTTCATTATTGGGTGCGTGAAGAACGGGATTGAAAAAAAGACGGCGGAGAAGATCTTCGACAGCCACGGAACTTACCACGCGGCGCAAGCGCACGGTTAAGACGACCAATAATTTTGCGGGTCAGGCGGATTTTTTGGGCGGTAAGA
>CAIPSZ010000122.1 GCA_903867845.1 Candidatus Kerfeldbacteria bacterium
ATTGCAGCACATGACTGGTGAGCAAGCATTGGAATTCGTCCGCTCGCGTCACGGTACGAATGGCGAGGGTTCGGACTTCGCCCGCTCCAAGCGCCAGCAGAAGCTCCTGTTCGCCCTGCGGGAGAAAGCACTGTCCTTGGGCACGCTGACCAACCCTACAAAAGTGAGCAAGCTCCTCGACTCTCTCGGCGACCACGTGTACACCACGTTTGAGCTCTGGGAAGTCGCTCGACTCGGCGCCATCATCAAAAACCTCACCCCCGAAAAAGTCGTCCCGCGCGTCTTGGACACGAGTGAGGACAATCTCGTCGTCGTGGGCTCGAGCATAGACGGTGCGTACGTCATCCAACCCCGCGTTGGATTGGGAAACTGGACGGAGATTCACGAACTCGCGGCAGACATCTTCCAACTCAACACCGTGCAACGCGAAGCGGTGAACATCCAAATTGTGAATGCGTCGGGGCAAGCCGGGCTCGGTGATACGGTCGGCCACACCTTGCGTGGGTTTGGATACAACGTGCAAACTGTGGCCACACCCAAAGGCGTAACCGCGGAAAGCTCGTCGATTGTCGACCTTTCCGGTGGGAAGGGACCGAAAACGCTCACCATGCTGGAACAGAAATTTTCTGCCACGCTGGCACCAAGCCTCCCCAATGGTTTGAGCATGACTGCGGGGAAAGCACTGGTGAATAGCAATGCCAATGGCAACAAGAATGCTAATGTTGCACCAGCCACACCAGAACTCATGCTCGTCCTTGGGAAAAATGCCATCCCAACCACAAGCACGAACCTCAACACCAACCGAAACTAGGTCTTCGTCGTTCCTCTCCTCCTGTATGCCGCTGCCTGATGTCCTCCTCCTTGGACGGACGAACGTGGGAAAATCGTCGCTCTTCAACCGCCTCACGGGCGGGCGCTTTGCGATAACTGATAGCCAGCCGCATACCACCCGTGACCTGCACCACCGCACCATCACCTGGCACCACACTGCATTCACGCTGACCGATAGCGGCGGCTTTGACCTGAACAAACCAGACGAGCTGGACACCGCCGTGCTCGAGCAGGTGGCGAAAGCCATTGACGGCGCTGCCGTGGTCGTCCTCGTCGTCGAGTCGGTGGTGGGTTTCCTGCCCGAAGAACGTCAGCTCTTGCGCAAACTTCTTCGGGATGGGAAGAACGTCGTGCTCGCAGTGAATAAAGTCGATAAGCCAAACCTGCGGCAAGATGACGCCGCATTAGAACACTTTCACTTTGGGGGTGTGACTGCAATTGCGGTATCCGCGAAGAATGGTGGGGGCACGGGCGACCTACTGGATGCGATTGCCCAGCGGATTCCTCGTAGCACGACGAATGTGAAGACACCGAAGCGCACGCGCATCGTGTTCATCGGCCGGACCAACGTGGGGAAGTCCGCCCTGACCAACGCCATCCTGCACGATGACGTTCGCGTCGTCTCACCCCAGCCGCACACGACGCGTGACGCGCAAGCCTACGAGCTCAGCTACCATGGAAAACTCCTGACCATTGTGGATACCGCGGGCGTACGGGCCAAGGGTCGCACGGGTAGCCGGGTGGAAGCGCTCTCCTTGCGCCACACCATGGACGCCCTGCAGGATGCGGACATTGCCTGTCTGGTTTTCAGCGTGCCCGACGGCATAGGCTTGGTGGAGAAGACGCTTGCCGGAAAAGTCGTGGAGCTTGGGAAAGGGCTCGTCATGATTGGCAACCAGTGGGATCGCGTGCCGGCCAAAGACCCGCGCTCGGTCATTGGTGCCGAACGCAACATTCGCGGCACGCTCCCCTTCATCCGCTGGGCGCCCTTCACCTTTACCTCGGCCACGGAGAAACATAACGTCCCGCGTATCCTCGACTTCAGCTTAGCGGTACATGACGAGCAGTTCCGCACGATCCCCCAAGCCACCCTCGATGAGATCCTGCGCCGCGCATTGAAGCTCCGCCCTGGTGAGAAACGTGGGAAGCGAATTCGAAGTCACTTGAAGCAAAGCGGCACCCAGCCACCGACGTTCATCTTGCACACGAGTAAGCGTGAGGCTTTGCCGAGCGCCTACACGCACGTGGTGGAGAACGCCCTTCGCGCCGAATTCCCCTTCACCGGCACGCCCGTACGCGTCCGCGTCGAGCAGCCTTTTGCAAAATCCCTATGAGCAGCATTCTCATCGTTGGTTTGGGCAATCCTGGAGAGAAGCATGCCAGCAATCGTCACAACATTGGCTTCATGGTGCTGGATGCATTCGCCAAGATGCACCAGGTGACATTCCAGCCGAATGACACGTACAAGGGAAGGGTCGCCACTATCCCGCTCCAGGGGAATGGTCCGCGCATCGACCTCCTGGAACCGACGACGTTCATGAATGCATCGGGTGAAGCAGTCCTCGCCATGACGCAGTTCTACAAAGTTGAACCGCAGAACCTCTGGGTCATCCACGATGACCTCGACTTACCTTTTGGCACGCTCAAAATCCAACGGGATATCTCCGCCGCTGGACATAACGGCATTCGCTCTATTATCGACCAGCTCCACCGTCAGGATTTCTGGCGCTTCCGCTTTGGCATTGGCCGCTCTGACGCTGAGCTAGACCTGAACCACGATGGTACTGTGGACGCGCGCGAGCACGTCATTGCGCAGTACCACGGTGGGGACTACGTGCTCGCAGATTTCGAACCCGAGCAAGTACAGCAACTCCCGCAGCTCATCCAGGCTATGTGCGAACGCCTGCAGGCAGCACTCGGTGCCGGAGATCCAGGTACCGCTGCAAATCAATTCAACGGATTAGCCCAAACGAAAATCACTCCACTACACGTGGAGTGATGGAGCGCGCTCGTACCCCTCGTCCACGGCAGAGCATCACCGGTAAACCGGTAGTACTCGCACAGAGCAGCCATGCAGGTGTAGGAGGGGTAACCACATGATCGCCCGTGGACGTGGGATACCAACGCGCTAAATCATTTTCAATCGAGGGGTCACCCTAGCACCACACCCCTCTCCTGTCAAGACATTTCACCCTATGGCCACGTTGCCAGAACCCATTCGCATTCCCCTTCCTCCTGCAGTGCGCAAAGCACTGCAGGCGGGCCGTCGCGTGCAAACTGCTGGCGTGCCCGAGATTGTCGCGCAGGTCGCTCTGGTGGGTGAAGTGCTTCGTACGGCGCCACGTTCCGCCTTGCTCTGGCTGGTAGAAGATGAAGACCACCAACGACGGGTCATCACCGCGCTCCATGCCCTCCACGTGGGTGCCGAAACAATCACGAGCGAGCTTACCCCGCCACTACTCGCCACCACGCTCACCCACCAGCCGATCAGTATTGTCGTAACGGCGCGAACGTTGCTCACGCCCCTGCCTGAACCAGCACACTTTCGCAACGGCATCCTCACCCTGCGCGTCGGGGGCGCGCTGACGCCAACCGATCTCTCCCGTCACCTCGTTGAGCACGGCTACATGGCCGAGTCTATGGTTGCTGGGCCAGGTGAGTTCGCGCGACGTGGCGGCGTCATGGATGTGTACCCAGTGGGCAGCCACGGCCCCGTGCGCGTGGAGTTTGCCGAACGTGACATTGCCTCCCTGCACGCCATTGACCACGCGAACAAAGCCGGCGCCAGTATGCAAACCATCGTCATTCCGCCCGCCCGTATGCCCGCCCGCACCGACGGCATCACCCTACGTGACTACCTAGATGCCGCTGATACCCTGGTCGTAGTGACGGACGTCGACGATGTCGTCGACGGCGACGAGCAGACCGCGGTGAGCTTGCTCCACCGCTTGCCTACCCTCAGCTTGCGCACGTTCGGGAGCGGTGATGCCGACGTCGATATTGAGGTGCGACCCGCCACGCTCTACGCTGGCCAGTACAGCCGCTTCGTGGCTGACGCAAAGACGTGGGGGAAGCACAAAGGACGGCGCACGATTATCCTGACGAGTCATTTGCCGCAGCTGCAGGCACTTGCAAAAGAGCACGACTTCGCCCTACCAGAGTGCTGGGTCGTGGACCCGAACCAGCCCCTAGCGGGATTCAAGTCTGAACCAGCGAAGCTCTTCGTGCTCACGGACCGGGAAATTTTCCCGCGGGAAGCACCCAGCGTGCGCTCGCGGAGTTTGGATACGTCCTTCCTGGCCGAGCTCAAGACTGGCGACTACGCCGTGCACCTGGACCACGGCATTGGCATTTTCCGCGGCATGCGCACGGACGTGGTGAACGGCGTGGCCAAGGAGTACTTCCTGTTAGAGTACGCCGAAAAAGACCGCCTCTCGGTTCCAGTGGAACTCGCGGAAAAACTCTCCAAGTACATTGGTGTCAGCCACCCACCACTCCACCGCCTGCACGGCAGCAACTGGTACCAGGTGACGCGCAAGGTGCGCGAAGATACGCGCCAACTTGCCAAAGAACTGGTGAAACTCTACGCCGCGCGCGAGCTCATCCGCGTACGTCCCATGGGCCCCACCACACCCGAGGAGAAAGCACTAGCGGATGGCTTCCCCTACGCCGAAACTCCAGACCAGCTGCGTGCTATTGAAGAAGTGTGCGCAGACCTGCAGGGTGAGCGACCCATGGACCGCCTGGTGTGCGGTGACGTCGGCTTTGGGAAAACTGAAGTCGCTATTCGCGCTGCCTTGAAAGCAGTTACCAACGGCTACCAAGTGGCCGTCCTGGCACCGACGACCATTCTCGTCCAGCAGCACTACGATACGTTCGTGAAGCGCCTGGCTGGCACGTCAGCAAAAGTTGGATTGCTCTCGCGCTTCGAATCCAGCAAGGAGCAGGACGAGACCATACGCCAGATTGGCGTGGGTGACGTGAACATTGTCATTGGCACGCACCGCTTGCTCTCCACGGACGTGAAATTCCCCCACCTCGGACTCATCATCATCGACGAGGAGCAGCGCTTCGGCGTGGGCCAGAAGGAGCGGCTGAAGCAGTTTCGCTTGCAGGCGCACGTGCTCACCATGAGCGCCACGCCCATCCCCCGCACACTCAACTTCGTGCTCTCCAACTTGCGGGATGTGAGCATGATCGAGACGCCACCAGAGGGTCGCCAACCCATCGAGACAACTATTGCCCCATTCGGTACGGACATCATTCGAGAAGCCCTGAACCGTGAGTTCGAACGCAAAGGTCAAGCCTACTACCTCTACAACAATGTCGAAACCATTCACGAGAAGGCACACGAGCTGCAAGAGCTCTTCCCGAACATCCGCATTGGTGTGGCACACGGGCAATTACCCGAAGACGATCTCGCCGACGTCATGCACAAGTTCGACGCACAGGAATTAGATTTGCTTGTATGCTCCACGATTATCGAGAATGGCTTAGACCTACCCAACGTGAACACGCTCATTGTTGACCAGGCACCGAAGTTTGGCTTGTCGCAGCTGTACCAGCTCCGTGGCCGCATCGGGCGCGGTAACCGCCAAGCGTACGCCTACTTCCTCTACCACAGCCAGAAACTCACGGGGGACGCTAAGCAGCGCCTGGTGGGCTTGGAAGAAGCGAAGGCGTTAGGTTCGGGCATGCAAGTCGCCTTGCGCGATTTGGAAATTCGCGGAACGGGCAACATCCTAGGCAACCAGCAGCACGGCCACGTGGCGGCTCTGGGCTTAGGCTTGTACACCCGCTTACTCGCCCAGGAAATTACTGAACTCAAAAGCGGCGCTGCTCTGCCAAGCATCCACGACGTGACTATAGACTTGCCGCTCTCCGTGGGCATCCCGCAGGACTTCGAACCCGACGAGCGCAACCGCTTGCGCGTGTACCAAGACCTGGCGAACATGACGAGCGTTGGCGAACTCTGGCACTACCATGACCAGCTCCTCAAAGATCGCGTCGCTCCCCCATCTTTGGAATCCCTGTTCAAACTCTTGGAGCTCAAACTCCTTGCCCAACGCACGGATATCACGAACATCCAGCTCGTACGGCTCGGGCCCAACGAGCGGCTCATCATCCGCTTCCTGCGGCCCATTGACGTCGCTCACCTCAAACCCCTCTTCGACATTGCCGAGGGCTGGCAGCTGGCGCCTGACCAATTGAAAATTGATAAACCACACCTCGGAAAGGATTGGCTAGCGACTTTGAAGAAAATTATTGCCGTGTTCGAGAAGCATGACGCCGCGACCGAAGTGAAAGAGGAGAAGCCAAAGAAGAAGGAACGAAAGAAAAAACAGGCGGCCGCATAGGGTCGCCTGTTCAAGGTTCAATCGGATTCATACCGCCGTCTAACTGCTTCTTGGCGTCGAAGCGCTGCTGTACTTGCGTGGTGCAAGTGTACTTCACTGGATGCATCTCCTTTAGCCACCGCGCCCTCAATGACTAAAACGTACTTTTGTTCGTTTGTAGCATACGGGATCGGATTGCCAAGGTAGTACTCACCCTGCTTCTCTCGTATGTACTGGCGAAGTTTCTTTCTGGCTTCGGTTAGACTCGTCGCGCGTACCGCATTGCCCGTTTCCAGATCGGTGATCCGAATTGGGTAGAGCATTATCGGCCCAGGTGTTCTTGGCATCCTGCCTCCTCTGTTTCTTTTGCCTCTGTTATAACGCCAAACGCTACCACGCTACCAAGAATACGTCAATGCAAAGAGCCTCGCGGTTACGAGGCTCAGGGCAAGCGACTTCAGGATTTCATGAATGTGCATACCGTAAAATCGTAAAGGTCACTTGCATTCGGAACGCGCTCTGCCCGAAGGCCATGCATGTCGGCTAGTAGACCACAGAACATCATGAATGACTCTTCATTGGGTAGTGCCGGCCCGGTACTCAGGCGGTTACCTACCTCAGGCCAATCTTCGCTGTTCCCACCAACCTCTAACAAAAGTTCTCTCGTCTTTTTGTCGTAGGATAAACGCGTGCCTGCTTGAATTGGAACGTACGGATGGAACAATGTTTACCTCCAGTTTGCAACTAGTAATCGTCACGAGCCTAACGCGCATAGATAAGTGCTGTCAAGACAAGTTGACATGCTCCCCGGCATCCGTGCTAGCCTTCCGGCCATCTATGACCGAGACGAAAACCCTTTCCGAGAACGAACGAATGTACTGGGCTGCGTGGGCCAGCGTCCCCCAGGTTGGCCCAAAGCGTTTTGCGTTGCTGCAGGAGAGATTTGGCGAACTTTCCAAAGCCTGGCACGCATCGAACGCTGAACTTCGTTCGGTGTTTGGTGAAGGGAAAACCGTCGATGCGCTCATCCAGGAAAAGCAAAAACTCAATCCGCAGGAAAACTGGATGCGGATCCAGAATGCTGGCGTCAGCGTCGTCACACGACTGGACGATACCTACCCAGAGCTCTTGAAAGAAATTCACAATGCCCCAGCCGTACTTTTTTACCGCGGCAGCCTCCCCCATCCAGACCAAACCCTCCTCGCCGTGGTGGGTACGCGCGTGGCAACCAGCTACGGGAAAGCCGTTACCAGCCAACTCGTCGAACCACTCGCAAACGCTGGCCTGAGTATTGTTTCTGGGCTAGCGCTCGGCATCGATGGACTTGCGCACGAGGCAGCGCTCGCTGCGGGTGGCAAAACCTACGCCGTTGTCGGCACGGGCTTGGACCTGGTCTACCCGCCCCAACACGCCACCCTAGCCGACCGCATAGTAAAGGAGGACGGTGCCATTATCAGTGAATTTGCCCTAGGTATGGAACCACTGGCCCAAAACTTTCCCCAACGAAATCGCATTGTCGCTGGCATGTGCCGGGGAACCCTGGTTATTGAGGCGGGTGAAAGATCTGGCGCGCTCCTTACTGCAAAATTGGCTTTGGATGAGAACCGCGAGGTCTTCTGCGTACCCGGAAATATCACGCAAGAAACCAGCCGCGGGACGAACAAGTTCATCCGCCTCGGCGCCCAGCTCGTGACGTCTGCCGACGACATCCTGACCGCGCTCAACTTGGAAAAATCTGGGGTAGAAAATCCTGCGAAACCTCCGCACACCAGTGATGATCCAGTGGAAAAAAATATCCTCGAACACCTCTCCCACAATCCCATCCATGTTGACGAACTTTCGCGGCTGTGCGATTGTGACCCAAGCGTGATTACCGCAGCGCTCGTGGTCTTGGAGTTACAGGGGCACGTACGCAATGCGGGCAGCATGCACTACACCCTTACGTAGAAAATGGCAAAAGCTCTCGTCATCGTCGAATCCCCAACTAAAGCCAAAACCATTAGCCGATTCCTTGGCAAAGATTTTCAGGTTGAGGCATCGTTCGGGCACGTCCGCGACTTGCCCAAGAGCACGATGGGCGTGGACGTGGAGCACAACTTCCAACCCGAGTATGTCGTCGGTGATGATGATAAGGAGACGGTAACCAAATTGAAAAAGCTGGCGAAAGCGACGGGGAAAGTCTACTTCGCCACTGACGAAGACCGCGAAGGCGAGGCGATTTCGTGGCACCTTGCGGAACTCCTCAAAATTCCTGATGCTGAGGTGCAGCGCATCGTCTTCCACGAAATTACGAAGGAAGCCATTGAGCACGCCTTAGCCAATCCCCGACCGCTCGATATCAAGCGCGTGGACGCCCAGCAAGCGCGTCGCATCCTGGACCGTCTCGTTGGCTACGAGCTCTCCCCATTCCTGTGGCGCAAAGTACGCCGCGGGCTATCGGCTGGACGGGTGCAATCGGTGACCGTGCGGCTTATTGTGGAACGCGAGCGAGAAATCCAAGCCTTCAAAGCCCAGGAGTACTGGACAATTGAAGGCGTATTCGAGCACGGAAAAGAAGCATTTAGCGCCAAGCTGCACAAGCTAGGTGGGCAGAACCTGGACAAATTTGCTATTGGGAATAAAGAAAGTGCTGATACACTTCTCAAAAAACTCAACGGCGCCCTGTACACCATCACGGATATCCAATTAAAAACCACCAAGCGCTCTCCGGCGCCGCCCTTTACCACAGCGACGTTGCAAATGGACGCAAACCGACGCTTGAGCCTGGCCGCGAACCGGACCATGCGCCTTGCCCAGCAGCTGTACGAAGGCGTCCACCTGGGCGGCAAAGGTCAGACTGGTCTCATCACCTACATGCGTACGGACTCGCTCAACCTCTCGGACAAGTTCATCAATGAAGCAAAAACGTTTTTAGAAAAAACCTTTGGCGTAGAGTACGCGTTGCCAACCGGGCGACGCTTCAAAACGAACAGCAAGGGCGCACAAGAGGCACACGAAGCCATTCGTCCCACAGATGTGACACTCACTCCCGAGAGCATCAAAGAGCACCTGGACCCAGACCAACTGAAGCTCTACGAGCTCATCTGGAACCGCGCCGTGGCCTCGCAAATGCCCGAAGCGCAAATTGATCAAACTAGTGTAGATGTGAGTGCCAACGTGGAAGAGGCAATCTTCCGCGCGACCGGTGCCACCATTCGCTTTCCTGGTTTTTTAAAAGTCTACACCGATGGTGCGAAGGAGAATTTACTGCCACCGCTCAAGACTGGTGACCGTGTTAACGCGAAAGACGTGAAAGGTGTGCAACACTTTACCGAACCACCGCCACGTTACTCGGATGCGAGCATCGTGAAAGCATTAGAAGAATACGGCATTGGCCGCCCTTCTACCTACGCGCCGACGATTACCACCGTCGTCGACCGCGGCTACGTGGAACGCATGGATCGCCGGCTCAAGCCAACCGAAGTCGCTTTTTTGGTCATCGATCTTTTGGTAAAGCACTTCCCCGAAATTGTCGACTACAAGTTCACCGCGAACATGGAACAGCAGTTTGATGACATTGCCGAGGGCAAAGCCCAATGGCAGCCTGTGCTGAAGGAATTCTACGGCAAGTTCCACACCAACCTCGTAGCAAAAGATGCGGAAATTTCGAAGAAAGACCTGACCGAAACTGCCACCGATGAAATCTGCGAGAAGTGCGGCAAACCCATGATCAAGAAATTCGGCCGCTTTGGCACCTTCCTGGCCTGCACGGGCTACCCCGAGTGCAAGAACACCATCAACTTGGATCGTGAGGGCAACCATGCCCCTTTGCCCGAAGCC
>CAIPSZ010000123.1 GCA_903867845.1 Candidatus Kerfeldbacteria bacterium
CTATTGGCGAAGGCTACTACCTTACCACTGGCAAGTTGCCGTGGTTCTTCGGTCTTGAGCGATTTTTTGCGGAGCGTAACGACGCGTCCGCGGTGTTCTTCCTGGTGCTGGTGGGCATCATCTTATGGGCCCTCACGTACTGGATCCTTCCGAAAATTGCTGACCGATGGAGTAAGTCCAAATTGCCGGGCACGATCACGAAGGTGAGTCTAAGTGGTGTTGGCCTATTCCTCCTCATCTCCATCAGTGGTCTTGGCTCAGCAAATCTCTGCCGGGCCTATGGATACACGTGGGGAATCCACATCGTTTCCTTAGGTGGGAACATCTGTGCTGAAGCATCGGAACTTGGGCTTTCCGAAAATGACAAGATGCAGGATAACTTTGATGCCCTGCAGGCAAAAGCTCAGCGCCGCGCTCCGGTCCGCGAACACCGCAATACGATGAACGGTCGTAACTCCGGCACCTAAACAAAGCCGACCCTCCTACAACATACACACCAAAAATTACCTCATTGAGAAAAACCCCGTCTACTGAGACGCGGGTTTTTTATTTGCTTAAGATATTTATGTCCCAGCTTGGCTCGCAGCAACGTCCTCGGCTGTCGCACCCAGCAGCGTTACCTGACGCCACGCTTTGTACTTGCTGTTAAATACCTGCGTCGTGGTTTTGCCATCCTTTACTACCGTGTAGGTGAAGGTTGCTTGACCACCGTTGTGTGCGTGCTCTTGCAGCTTCGTCTTGCCAACTGGTAAGTCGGTGGTCTTGATGACCAATGGGGCTGGCGGCTTGGTCACGTTTGAGAGGATGGGCGCGCTCGACGTCGCGACGCGGTCATCTTTCGTGCCGTAGAAATCAAAGGTGAGGTTGTCGCCGTCCACATGCGCCTGCAGGAGGAGTGCAGAGGCATAGTCGTTGCGGATGCGGAAGTCGGGCTTGGGATCGTAGATCGTTGCGTCCATCCCGACGGGCGGCTCGTAGTAGCTCACCCGGTAGCTGTGGTTCGTACGCTCTAGTATGGGTACGCCCGCATTAAGTGAAACGCGGAACATAGTGGTGCCCACCTGGCACAGCCCGCCACCGACTTCGGGTAGGGTCTTGTTCCCTTTGATGACGAGCTCGGGCAAAAAGCCATTCGCTGTAGTAATTGGCTGCAGTGCCTTCACTAAGGAGAACTCTTCGCCGGGTTTGATGATGAGCCCGTTGAGTAAAACGACGGCGCGAGCAATGTTCTTCCGCCGGTTCGTCGGGCTGTTCTTGAAGTTCGTCGTGCCACTGGCTACGAGTTCGGTAATGCCGAGCTGCGTGGCGCTATTCGACGCCGACTGCGGGGTAATGGTCTGGATGACGGCCGCAACGGTGGTGGCGTTTTGGCCTAAGAGCGTTGCGTTCATTGCCGCGACTGTGGCGGCGATGTCGAGCGACTGGCCAGTCTGCCCCTGCTGGAATTCGGTTGCTTTGCCATTGGCAATTTGGAAACGTGACTCTTGCACGGGCACGTCCACGCTCTTCTTCTGATTCGCTAGAAAAGTTTGCAGTTTATCGGCCGTGAACGCCAGCTGTGCTTTGTTATGCGGCCCGACCACGACATCCAGCCCTTGGCCAACTACTGCCGCGTCTAAAGTTGCGGTCTTGCCGCTGGTAAGCGTGAGAGTGAGGGGAGCGCGCTGCACAACGGCGAGCGCGTCGTCGGAAAAAGTTGAAACGGTTACGGCCGAGAGTTCCGGCGGGACATTGCCCTGGGTGAGCGTGACGTGTGCCGGTGTAAGCTCGTGCCACTGCTTGAGAATGCTAACCAGCGCTGGCTGGTACTGGTAGCCGTGGCCCGTCTTCTCAGCAGATACCGTGTACGTCCCGTTGGCGTACTGCAGGTGCGCGTTTACGGCCGGGTCATCCTTGGCACCAAACTGGTCTTGCAGCGCGGTTTTGACGACTTTCTCATCCGTGAGCAGGACAGGTGCCACGTGCTTGCGGGTGAGGATGGCGCGCCACGCTTCCAGCGTATCCCGGACAATCCCGTGACTATGGCCATACGAGAAAGCGCCCTTCACACTAGCGTCGGCATCCACGTCAACCAATGGGGGAGTCTGGTCGCTGGATGACACGGCTTGTTGAATGGGCACGATAACATCTTTCCCGTTCACGCTCACGGTGAGGCCGTGGTCCGCTAGCGCGTCACTGGCCGCTTGCACCAACGTCGATGCCTCGGCTACCGTTTTCCCGCCAACCGGAACGTTCCCCACCCACACGCCGGGTATAATGGTCTTTGCGTAGAGTTGTGGCACCAAGCTAAGGACGACCACGAAGAGCACGGCAATGAGCGCACCAAAGCCAATGTCGATGGCGAGTCGGCGGCGCTGCTTGAGGTGCTTCAGGAAATTCTTCGACGCGGTCATGTCTCTGGCTGGCTGGTGAGGATGTCGTTGAGGCGCTGGCGTGATTCGTCGGCGTGCTCTGAACCTTCAACCGACCCGAGGTTCATGGACACCTCTACCACACTCATCAGGTGGCACCCGGCTGGAAGTTTATTCGTTGGCCACACGAGCGGGTCACCATCTTCCAGGCGAATGGTCGTGCGCATGCCGTCAATATTTTCGATTACTCCGCGCATAGTTTTTACTTGAGGAAAAAGCAAGGTGGTATGGTGCACCACCCCGTGCCCCGAATGCATCGTCTACTCGTCCTCGTGCTTGACCTTGAGGACCTGCGTCTTCGCGCTCCGAACTTTCGGGATGGTGATGGTGAGGATGCCGTTCTTCATGGACGCGTCGGCTTTGTCCGAGAGCACGTCCACGGGCAGGACAATGGAGCGGGAGAACCCACCCCAGTAGCACTCCTGCGTGTAGTAATTTTCATCAGCCGGTTCAATGTCCCGGTGGCGAACGCCCCGAATCGTGACCAGGTCGTTGCTGATGGATACGTCCAGGTCTTCGGACTTTACCCCCGCAACCGTGGACTGGATGACGATGTCGTCACCCGCCTGGAACACGTCGACTGCCAGCTGGCCGTCGTAGCGTTCCTCTAGCCAACCCTTCTCGGCTGGCTCAGGGTCGTCACTGCTCACGGCAATATTTTTCGGGGCAATTTTTCGTGGCATGGTAGGCAAACTATACCAAAAAATACCCAGCATGACAATGTAAAAAGCCCGCAGTAAGCACTGCGGGCTTGAAGAAGTTTACCAGGTGTTCGAAATGATTGTTTCTTTTACGGGGGAAAGCCCAAGGATCTTCATCACTGCGTCCATAGCATTCGACGAAGCGATGATCCAATAACCTTTTTCGCACGCGTGTACCTTGGCGTCTTTTGGTTCGCCGATGCGTTTGTACTTCTTAGTATGCACGGCGGTCAGGACCCGGACCTCGACGACGTAGTAGCCATCACTCTTCTCGAACCTCGATGTCATCACTTCGACGCACGGCACCCCATCTTCCAGGGTGTACACGCGGTCATTGATGTCGTCCTCGATGTTGTACGGAAGGTAGTACTGCGGATTCTCTGCGAGCGTGTGCAGCTCAGCGAGCTGCTGCGGGGTAACCCCAACGACTTTCAAGAATACGGGTTTGGAAATCAGCACGGCTGACTCCTTTCTATTGTGCAGGCACGGCCTGCGTTCAACGTACGGTTTTACTCTC
>CAIPSZ010000124.1 GCA_903867845.1 Candidatus Kerfeldbacteria bacterium
AACCACCGCTTCAATCGCGTT
The DNA here is from genome assembly GCA_903867845.1 of Candidatus Kerfeldbacteria bacterium. Classification (GTDB taxonomy): domain Bacteria; phylum Patescibacteriota; class Patescibacteriia; order PEXW01; family PEXW01; genus CAIPSZ01. The sequence goes on from CAIPSZ010000124.1 coordinate 22, forward strand.
CGCCAGGATAATCTGCCGGGCTTTGGATTGCGCGTCACGCTGCTCGCCACGGGAGAGGTACATGAAATCATTCATGCCCAAGCCCAGTGCGATCTCCGAGAGCGTCTTCGCGTTCACTAAACTGGCGCGCCAGTTGGTGAGCTCGCCCTCCGGATTGGGAAACGTTTGGTACAAGTACTCGGTAACGACGAGCTCTAGCACGGCATCACCCAAGAACTCCAAACGCTCGTTGTGCGCCAGGGGAAAGTCAGCATGCTCGTTCAGGTACGACCGGTGGACGAATGCCTGCTTCAGCAATTCCGGGTTCTGAAAGTGGATCCCGATGGTCTCTTCAAATTCCTGGAAGTGCCGCATACGTTCAGGCGGTTGGCTCCGTGGGAGGTTCAGTTGGCATGGCAGGCTCCTGCGGCATGTTCTTGGGGCCGAGGACTTGGTTCACGTTCTCCGGCGTGATGACCTGACTTTCGGGGTGGTGCTTCTCATCCTCCGCCATGTCCTTGAAGATGGAGCCGAGTACGCCATTGACGAAACGGCCGGATGATTCGCCACCAAAACTCTTGGCGAGTTCAATGGATTCATTAATAGCCACTTTTGGCGGGACATCACTCGTGGAAAACTTCAATTCAAAGATGCCGAGACGGAGTACGTTGCGGTCCACATTGGTGATCTGGTCCAAGGGCCACTCTGGTGCGTACTGCACGATGAGCTTGTCGATATCGGGCTGGTGCTTGAGCACGCCGCGGACTAGGCGCAGGCTAAAGTCATGGTCGTCAAAGTCCGGAGCGAACTCGTGCTTGTTCTTCTCTACCAGTGCCACGGGGTCAGCCTGGTTCGCGCCAAAGTCCCACTCGAAGAGCGATTGGAGGGCGATGGTGCGGGCCAGGTGCCGGTTCGACATGGCTTACTTCTCCGCGGCTTGCTTCTCGCGGCGCTTCACCCGCTTCTCGCGACGCTCGTCGCGCTGCTTCAGGTGGAGCACATCTTTGCCGCGGTAGTACCCGCAGTTCTGGCAGATGTGGTGAGGCAGGATGGCGTGCTTGCACTTGGGGCAGGTGGTGAGGCTGGTTGCCTTCAAGGCAAAGTGAGCCGCGCGCTCGCGCTTGGATTGTTTGGTTCGACGTTTGGCGGGAAGTCCCATAGGGGTGGTTTTCGGTCAGAGCGATGTGTGCTCCCATCCTACGCAGAAAAACCCAGGATGGCAAGCGTTTGTTGACTTTTGAGGGTAGGAAGGGTAAAGCAAGGTGGAACACCACCACCCCAAAACAAGGAGGAACCCTTGGGGAATACCCCGAAAGTTGTACCATGCCGTGTCCTGAATCCCAGCGGCACCACGTGGCAAGCGCCGGGCTTGAAAATTGACGGCCGGCAGATCTACTACAACGTCCGTACCGGACAGTCGGCTGCCCCGAAAATACGGAAGTTCGAACCAAAACGCATAGCCCGGACGTAACACCGCTCATAGAGCCCGCCCCAATTTTGGTGGCGGGCTTCTTCTTGACATTCGGGGTGTCCGAGTTCAGTGTAATGTGTAGAAACACAAAAACATTCAACGGCACACCAGTCGTGCAAAACACAGAGGAAAGGAAGGATGACTGCCTACGGATGGGCACAATGGACGTTGATAACTTCATAACGCTAATACAACTCAAACGAAAGTGAGGCTGCACATGCGTGCATACCGAATGGTACTGACGCTCACTGGCGTCCTGGTACTCGTTACTACCGTCTTTGCAACCGACCCGTACTTCAATTCGAGAATTGAATATGAGGTCGGGAGCAAACCGCGAGCGGTCTGCGTCGCTGATTTCAACGGCGATGGGAAACCCGATCTTGCGGTTGCGAATGGATATGACAACCCAAATACCATCTCCATTTTGATGAACAAAGGCGATGGGACATTTGCCCATTCCGTGTACTACGAAATGGGCAGTGAGATTGGGCCGGCGGATGTCAACGCTGCAGACGTTAATGGTGATGGCAAGCTCGACCTTGTCTGCGCGGCATTCAACACAGGAAGTATTTTCGTCTTCCTAAACAAAGGCGACGGGACATTCGACCCTGCGATGCGCTACGCTACGATCGGATCGAACTACTTCCTTAGCACCGCCGACATTAATGGTGATGGGAAAGCCGAAATCATAACCACTCTGTACTACCTCGACAGTATCCAAGTGTTCAACAACGACGGGACCGGTCACTTCTCACAGTCCGAAACATACCCGGTAAATGGCCAGCCCACCAGCGTCACTATTGCTGACCT
>CAIPSZ010000125.1 GCA_903867845.1 Candidatus Kerfeldbacteria bacterium
ATTAAGCCATGCGGCTGATGACCCGGGCGCGTACGTCTTCGCCTTCGTTGGTTGCCCAGGCGAGAATGGATTTGACGGTGTCCAGGAAGGCAAGATATTTGGATTCCTCACCAACCTTGCCACCATTGAGCAGCTCCACAACGCAACTGGCTTCCTGCTGCAGGAAGCCGCACGAGAAGCCCGCGAAGAATCGAACACGCGAACATAGTGTAAAGTGCCACCAAGCCGTGTCTCCTGACTCGGCTTTTTCTTGTTGCCCCTCCCCCCCCCACCTACGCTCTGTTGAGCTTCGGCGGGCAAGCGGGGGCGCGGGGGTTGGTATACGAAAAAGCGGTTTGTCGTGAGACAAACCGCCGATCATTGAAGTCACTGGGAGTATTACTCCTCTGCGACGTTCGCGATCTTGTTAAAAAGGGCAACTATGCCAGCTCCCGGAACAGCGGCGTCAATAGCCGTGACGATTTCGTTCAGCTTCGCGTATAGCAGGAGTGTTGCATCCAAGGGAAGTGGGTCCAACCAATGTGGAGTCAGTGTCCATTCGGAGAATGAAACTAACGCGTTCAATCGATGGTTGATCTTTCCAGGTGCAGAACCTTCGATACTGTAAGATTCGTCACCGACAGTGATGACAAAGTCACCATAAGGTTTGAGCGAGACCCTGACTATCTCTTGTCCTTCTTTAAACTGAGCACTATGCTTTTGCGCCATTTCGATAACACTTTTGAGAATCCGAGGGATTACCTTTCTACGTCTCTCAATTTCTTCAGAACCCTCGAGGTACTTCTCAATGTCTACCTTCACCATTTCCATGATGTACTCCTTCCCATGTCTGGGTGAGTTTTGTGCCTGTCAGCACGGTTGCACGAATTGCTCTTCGCAGAAATTTCGCATTTCAACTTTCAAAGAGCAACGGCAAATAGTAGCGCATTTATTCGGATTTGTCAATCCTTCTGTCCCGGGAGCGCGGGGGTTGGGGGAAAAGAAAACGCTTCGCCATAGGGCAAAGCGTTTTTAGTGGTGGCAGCTATGACTACTTCAAATTTTCCCAGTACCCATCCGGTAAATCCAGCTTCTTCCCTTTACGCTCAGCAATATCCTGAACCGCTTGCTTGAACGTTTCCAATTCGGGGTGGCCTTGCATGGACTCCCTTTCCAAAATGCCAAGCATCGCACTCCAAGAATTTGTGCGATCAGGAGCACCCTCAATCAATCCTTTCATAATTCTCAGAAAGGCATCTTCGGAGACTTCCCGACTATTAATTTCCTGCCCGCTAGTAGCTTTTTGCCGATACTCGTCATCACTAAAATGTAGTGGCATTTCTGCCATGGTTTGCAGCGCTGGTGTGAGCTCTTGCCGCTCAGCTTGCGCTTGCTCTTCTCCATGCTCTGCGCCAAATTTCCCCTCCATGCTTTCCTCTGGATTGCGCATATTTTCTATTCCCATATCGTGAATACTTAATGCCGATAAACCAATCTTACCATATGTGGTCTGCAATATAAAAGTTTGTGGGGTGGGTAATAATAGTAATGAAAGAAAAAAGCCGCGACGGTAATCGCGACTTTATCATGAACGATGTGAGATATCTACCTGACGAGTTTTCCGCAAGCGTAGTAGTGCCACCCCAGAATTTTCCCATTCTCATCGGTGATACGCTCGTGCCCGCGAGCTGACTCGAAGTTACTCTCTTCGACGATGTTGGTGTACACGCGGGCACCGTCGATGAAAAGGTTCGGCCCTCTGCCACCATTGAACCGGGATTTCTCGTACTCGGTTCGCAGCGCGGTAATGAGGGTGGGAACTTCATCGAGGTGGTAGTACCCCGAGAAGGTCATGATCCATACTGGGACACCATCTTCCCAGATGATGGTCATGCCACCGGTGTGGTTGCCATCGAAATACGTATCCACCAGCTTCAAGTTATCCTTGACGTAGGTGTACGATTTGAATCCCGGAACCAGTGGTAGCGCAGCTTCCCCTTTCGGCTCTGCAGCAACGAATCCATGCTTCATTGCCTCTAGGAAGAAACTCTTCACTTTCCTGAAATCCGTCTTCTCAAACATGAAATACTCCTCCGAGATTGATGTGTAAAGAACAAGTGAACAGCGTACAGTACTACAACTACGCTGCTTTGTCAATCCTCTACTCGGGTCGCGGGGGTTGGGGAAAATATCCAAGCGCGGCCGCGGAGAGCCGCGCTTGGAGGGAATCATTTAAAACAATCTCCGGATATTGCGCCAATTGAAATACTGGTACGGCGGTTTGGTGTAACGGGCGGGTAAACCGTCTTTCACGGGGTTGTGTTGGATGTACTCCACCACGGTGGTTAAATATTTCTCGGTATTCACGATGCGGGAGTAGAAACGAGGTTGCCAGATGGGTCCGAGTTTACGCTTGTACGAGAAGTTCCCTTTGATGGATTGCATGAGGTCGGAGATGGTGTAGGCACGGTTTTGGGGTTCCCGCATGTGGGAGGGTAAGCGCACCTTGGAGAAGGTGCGCTTTGGGGAATTATTATGGCCATCCGCATTTTCAATATCCACCGAGCGCACGCTCTCTAGCGTGCGCTTGCTCACCAACATGTGGACATGATTGGGCATGATTTGAATAGCTAAAACGTCATACCTCTTCAATTTGGCCGAAATGAGGATTTCCTGCTTGAGCAACCGTGCGTACTTAATATCCTCAAACCACGGCTCGCCCTTGGCCGTATTGAACGTAATGGCGTACGGACATTCGTCTTGAATTATCCTGCGC
>CAIPSZ010000126.1 GCA_903867845.1 Candidatus Kerfeldbacteria bacterium
CCCTTGAATTGCACAATATTTCTCCTCTACCGGTGAAGCTGTACTACAAGATGCCCATTGCGCAAATGTCTTACCATAGCTTGAGTTCTCCCGCTGAACACCCGTACGGTTCTACGGCGCAAAGTAAGTACTTTGGTGATGCTGAACCCAAGGCATCAAAAATCCATTTGAATTTTAAGGAATCTTAACTTTTCGACCGTATGCCCAAACGTACCGATTACATATCTTGGGACGAGTGCTTCAGCCAGATGGCTGAGCTCATTGCCCAGCGCTCCAAAGATCCTTCAACGCAAGCGGGTTCGGTCATTGTGAATGACCAGAAAGTTGTGGTTGGTCTTGGGTACAATGGTTTCCCGCGCGGGATTGAAGATGAAGAATTACCCTGGGAACGGGAAGGAAAGTTCCTGGACACGAAGTACGCGTACGTCGTGCACGCCGAGGAAAACGCGGTGTACAACAGCAACGCGCAAACCAAAGGCTGCACCTTGTACGCCACGCTCTTCCCGTGCAATGAGTGTGCCAAGACCATTATCCAGAGCGGCATTAAGGAAGTTGTCTTTGCCTCGGACAAGTACCACGACGCGGATATGTCCATTGCCGCGCGGAAGCTCTTTGACCGCGCCGGTGTGACCTACCGTCAGTACGTTCCCGAAAACACGCTCAAACTCGAAAAGAAGTAAAACTATGCCCACACCCCAGATCGTCGCTATCGTCGGACTTTGCGGGGCAGGGAAGAGTGAAGTTGCCGACCGTTTCGTGCGGGAGGGTTTTGCGTACCTGCGCTTCGGCCAGATTACCTTGGATGAAGTAGCACGGCGCGGATTGCAACCAACGGAGGCAAACGAGAAGGAAATTCGCGAAGCCCTGCGCAAAGAGCACGGCATGGCGGCGTTTGCCATTCTGAACCAGCCGAAGATTGACACGCTCCTTGCGGAAGGTAAGCCGGTGCTGGTGGACGGGCTGTACAGTTGGTCCGAGTACAAGGTGCTCAAGGAGAAGTACGGCACGAGCCTGACTGTCGTTGCGGTGTACGCTCCACCCGAAGTACGCTACGCCCGCCTGGAAGATCGCCGCTCGCGCTACGGGGATGACCCGAAGATGAAGTACCGCTCGTTTTCCCGTAACGAGGCAAAGGCACGCGACTACGCCGAAATCGAGAACATTGAGAAGGCTGGGCCCATTGCCATGGCGAACTACACTATTGTGAATACCGGAACACTGGAAGACCTTGACCGCACCATGAGCGCGATTATCTCCAGTATCCATGCAGCTTAAGGTCAAACTCCTGCACCCAGACGTGAAAGCCCCGGCATACGCGCACGCTGGTGATGCCGGCATGGATGTTTTTTCAGCCGAAGACTACACGCTCCAACCAGGTGAGCGACACCTGTTCAAGCTCGGATTCAGCGCGGAATTCGAAACCGGGTACGTGTGCTTGGTATGGGATCGGTCAGGCTTAGCCGCCAAGCAGGGGATGACCAATCTCGCCGGCGTCATTGATGCAAGCTACCGCGGCGAGTACGGGATCGTGTCGCTGAACACTTCCAGCGAACCCGTGCACGTGGCCAAAGGCGATCGCATTGCGCAGCTCCTCATCCAGCCCGTGCAGCGCGTGGAAGTGCAGGTGGTGACCGAGCTTTCGGATACGAGCCGGCAGAGTGGGGGATTTGGCAGCACCGGCGCCTAGATGTTGACGGGCCCGAGCCGAGTGCGTAGGCTAGAGCAAAGAAATCTGTACTTGGAGAACATATGGAAAATATAGACCGTCCATTTACGAAACGGTTGATTTGCCTTTCCGGTCCGCTCGGCAGTGGGAAAGATACCGTCGCCCAGTACTTGGTAGAAAAGTACGGAGGA
>CAIPSZ010000127.1 GCA_903867845.1 Candidatus Kerfeldbacteria bacterium
CTATAAAAATGGCTAAAATAAGAGAAAAATATTGAATAGTTGTTGCCGAAGTCGTCGGCAGAATGAATTATCTATCTATGCTACTCAATGAATCCTTAGAAAAATTTGGGCTTTCCAGTAAAGAAGCAAAGGTGTATTTGGCTACTTTGGAACTTGGGAAGGCTACGGTTCAAGAGATATCCAGGAAAAGCGGGCTTATGCGCTCAACCAGCTACAGCATTTTAGAGGCGCTTATAGCGAAAAACCTCGTCTTTGCGCTCAAAGATGACAAGATCATGAGCTACTCTGCGGAAGACCCGCAGAAGATCCTCAACGTAAGTGAAGAATCTACACGTTTACTCAAGGCTTCGTTTCCGGAACTCAAGGCCCTCTACCGTTCGGCGAAGAGCCGTCCGAAGATTAAGTACTACGAAGGCTTAAACGCTATCAAGGAAATGTACAATGACATTATTCGGACCAAGGGTCTGAAAGAGTATCTCGTCTTTGCGCCGGAAGATAGCTGGATGAACATGGATATCCATTGGATCTCGGACTTTAAGAAACGTCGAGCAGCCTTGAAGATAAAAACGCGCACAATTTTAAACGACAGCCCTCTGGCAAGGCAAGCCTTAGCTGACTCCAAGAAATTTTTTGCTGAAACGAGAATTCTTCCAAGTATAGATGCTTCTAATGACTTTGGTTCCGGTGTGTACATCTTTCGTGAAAAGATAATAATTATTGACTATAAAAAAAGTTTCCTTGCAATAGAAATTCAAGATAAGCGAATTGCCGATATGCAGCGGTTGATGTTTGAGTCTATTTGGAAAAATCTTCCGCTCTCACCTGGCTAGGCTATACTACCCCCATGCTCATCGGCCACCACGTTTCCGCAGCAGGCGGCGCACTCAACGCCCCGAAGAACGCGCACGACCTGAAGTGCGAGGTCTACCAGTTCTTCACGCGCTCGCCCCAGGGTGGTGCCGCACCAAAATTGACACCCGACATTGTCGCTGCTTTTAAAACCGGCAATGCGAAGTACGGCATCCCGCGGACGTACGTGCATACCCCGTACTTCATTAACTTTGCTTCCACGAATCCTCGTCTACGGAAAGGTTCTATTGAAATCGCTCGAGGTGAGCTTGACCGCTCCTCGCTGCTCGGCGTGACTGCGGTCATGACGCACCTCGGCTCGGCGAAAGACATGTCGGACGCGCAGGCGACGAAGCTCGTCGCTGACGCCATCAAGGAAATTCTCAAAGGCTACACTGGTTCGACGCTCTTCCTGCTCGAAAACTCTGCGGGTGCTGGAGCGGTAGTAGGGGATACGCTTGAAGAGCTCGCTGCTCTCATCGAAGCTGTGCCTGCAGCGCAGCGGAAGAAGCTGGGTATTTGCCTTGATACCTGCCATGCGTTCGCCAGCGGCTACGACCTGCGAACGAAACTAGCAGTTGATACTTTCCTCAAGAAGTTCGACAAGGTCATCGGCTTGCAGTACCTCAAGCTCATCCACGCCAACGACAGCATGACCGACTTCGGCGCCCACCGCGACCGGCACGAGCACATTGGCGAAGGAAAAATTGGGTTGGCGGGTTTCAAAGCGCTCTGCCGCAACCCCAAGCTCAAGAACATCGACATGATTTTGGAAACGCACCATGATGGCAAGCACATCAAAGATATTGCCCTACTGAAGAAACTCCGCGCATGAAACTTCCGGAAAAGTACGACCGCATCTACCGCAAGCTTCCGCCAGCGCTCTGGGCGCTCATTGGAACACTCCTGGTATTTGTCATCCTCACTGGGTTTACGAACCTCAATGTCGTCCTTGGCCGAGCGCTCATTGAGCAAGAGCCACTCAAGAATGTTGACGCGCTCGTCATCCTGGGTGGTGGCATTGACCAGGACACGGGCGTGCTCGGGTTTAAAACTGAAGAGCGCGTGCGAACCGGTGCCCAGCTCTTCCTGAAGAATAAAATTGCGCCCGTGGTTGTGGTAACCGGTGGAAAAACCCATAACAATCCATTTGCCGAAGCCCCAGCGATGGCCAAACTCCTGGAACAGCTTGGCGTAAAGGAGAATTTCATCCTGCAGGATGACAAGGCGCAGAATACTTTGGAGAATGCCGCGAATGTCGTCGCCATGGGCAAGCGCCTTGGCTGGAAATCCATCATCGTGCTCACCAGTGACTTCCACACCAGCCGGGCGTGTACGTTCTTCCGCCGCGCCGGCGCACCACCCGTCACCTGCCGCGCAGCTGACCGGAAAACGGTTTCGCAGAATTCACCCATCCGCCGGTGGGAAAGCACCAAGGCTGTGCTGCGCGAGTACGCGGCGAATGTCTACTACTGGCTCATTGGGAGGAGGTAGAAAATACAGCATAGGTATTGAGGCTCGTTACGTCATATGGTATGGAAGGACGTCGGGATTCAACCTAAACCTTCCTTCGAAACCCTAACGAGCATCGAAACCGATTCCCTCTAACCATACCCACTCATGCAACCAATCACCATTGCCAAGCGCGCTGCAGACCAAGCCGGGAAACTCCTACTCAAGCGCTTCCAAAACCTCCACGCCCGTGACGTGGATGCGAAGTCCGCGCACGAACTTGTCACCGCGGCAGATAGGGCAGCGAACCTGCTCATCCAGCGAACGCTTCGCCAAGCTTTCCCTGCCATTGGCGTGCTCTCGGAAGAAGGCCACAACCGTCCGGGAA
>CAIPSZ010000128.1 GCA_903867845.1 Candidatus Kerfeldbacteria bacterium
GACATGCAGCGCGCAGCGCGTGAACGAAGCCAAGGCTACCAGGTCTTGCGGTTTTGGAATTCCGATGTTGAGCAGAATATTGATGGAGTCTTTGAAAAAATCTTACAAGTGCTACAGACCTCCTCACCTTCATTTTCTCTCCCGCAAGGGGTGAGGGAGGTTCGAACATAACTATGGACCAAACCCACAATATTCTCGCCGTCTTCGCTACGTTGTTCGGCATTGCCATTGGGAGCTTTCTCAACGTGGTCATCTACCGCGTGCCGCTACGACGGAAATTTTGGAAATTGAACCAACGGTCGTACTGCCCGAAGTGCCGCCACAAACTCGGAACGCTCGATCTCGTTCCCGTGTTGAGCTATCTCTTCCTGCGCGGCCGGTGCCGCTACTGCCACAAACCAATCAGCCCGCAGTACATTGCGGTGGAGCTCATCACCGGTGCGTACTTCCTCTTTACGTTCTGGATTTACGGCGTGAGCTGGTTGGCGCTTGTGGGAATCATTGGCGGTTGTGCACTTCTCGCGCTTGCTTTCATTGATGGTCTCAAGCGAATTGTCCTAGATGCAATTAGCCTGCCCGCAATTGGTGCAGTCGTGTTCCTGCAAATACTTGTTGCATGTACCACGTACGCAAATATTATGGATGCGCTCCGGTACTTCGGTCTGGTGCTCCTAGCTGGGGTCATTGGCGGGATGTGGTTCGCCTTGCAGTGGTTGCTCTCCCGTGGGAAGTGGGTGGGGAGCGGAGACATTCGCATTGGCGTGCTCATGGGCGTGACGCTTGGCATTCCGGCGCTGCTCTTGGCACTCTTCGCTTCGTACATTGGCGGATCCATTTGGGCTGCCGGGTTACTCGTGGCAAAGAAGGTGAATATGAAAAGCCGCATTCCCTTTGGCGTCTTCCTGGGGGCTGCTGGCATGCTGAGCTTCCTCTTCAGCAGTAGTGTGGTATCCTGGTACCAACGCCTCATTGGCTGGTAATCCATCTCATGAAACGCACGCCTTCCTCTGGAAAAATACCTACACCATCGCGGTGGCAGGATTTTCGGAAATCGCAAAGTAGTGGCTTCACGCTCATTGAGATCATTATTACTATTGGGATTACCGGAATCCTCCTTGCCCTGGTTGTTACCCGTTACCAGCGTGGGAATGAAGACAGCATTTTAAACCGAGAAGTGGCGCGGATTACCAGCACAATTCACCTGGCACAACAGCAAACCGCATCTGGTGAGGTCGTGAGTTTTTGTAGCGGGAAAGTGGATCAGTCATGCACGAATGATACCAATTGCGCAGGTGTTGGTTCGTGCCAAGTTGCAACTCCGCCGGAAGCGGGCATGAGCGTGCTGTTTTCATGTGCTAGCCCAGCACTCCCGAGTACCCAACTGTACGTATCCCCAATTGCATCGAGTACGTTCTTCATGTACGGCGATCGAACGTTTTGCGCATCCCAACCACTGGGTGATTGTTTCCCACCGAGTTATATCGGGCCATGGACGTATGCGGAAGGCGATGGTCTGATTACTTCATACGTAAGTGGGGGGAACCTCCTTGGTGACCCAAAAGTGGGGGAGTACGCTCTTGACTCGCATATTGACATCCGCAACCTTCGTCTAACTGTTGCAAGTACCGGCGTCACCTACCAGTGTTCGGGCGGTGCGCCATGGGCAAACCAGCATGACCCCATTCACCATGCTCTCGTGCCAGCGAATTACCCACTCCAGGGTGTAATCCATTTCACCCCCCCATCTGGAACGCAATTAACCCTATCCGATAATGTGAGCGTAGTTGACCCGGTGAGTAGTAACGTTTGGGAGAAACTTGACGTACTTGTTGGGGTGAAGGGGCGCACAATTGCGTGTCGAAATATTTCCGTGTCACGCGAAGGTGCGGTGACAAATACTGTGAGCACGAATTGTGATTTTAATCCGTAGTATGCATCGGAATACTCTTCATCATCCCAACGGTTTTACCCTTATAGAAATAATAGTTGCCATGGGGATTATGATGCTCACGTTGGGTCTTATACTTGCAAATTACAATCAAGGTAAATCTGCGAGTTTGGTAAGCCGAGAAGCAGCGCTCATGATGGGACGTATACGTCTTACGCAAGAACAAACATCGGCAGGCACGTGAGGAAGCAATGCGAGAAGGTGTTACTATGTCCGAAAAAATAGATTTGCTTGGTAAATACATAAACAAGGTAAAGGCGGCAGGAGAAATAGAATTAGAAGAAGCAAAGGAGCAAGCAAGAATTAAGCAAGGTATAGTTGATGCTGCCGGAAAAATTGCGACCCGTGAAGAAGTAAGGGCAGCAGAGCAAGCAAAAGCAAATGCCTTGGCAGTTGAAGAAGGAATTTA
>CAIPSZ010000129.1 GCA_903867845.1 Candidatus Kerfeldbacteria bacterium
AATTTTTTTACAGCTGAAAAATCAATTTCGACGTCATCGAAGCTGTTAATAATACTAATTTGTTTCTCATCAAGTCCCACCGCCTGTATACCATTCCACGAACGTTCAGATTTCCCTGTTGGCGCGACTAGCACGAGCTGATCAACCTTTGCCTTCTTGGTCGAAAGAAAAGCGCACACCGTAGGTGCCCCCAAACTGTGGCCGATGAGTGTAACCGGATATTTTGCTTGTTTATAAGTACTCTCGAGCGTGGAAACCCAAAGGTTAATATCCGGGTAATCAGCATTCGGTAAGTTGGGGATGAGCACTTCGTGCCCAAGTTTTTCCACTTCCTTTTTAAACCAAGGGAACCAGTTCTCCTCGGCATTGCCAGTAATCCCGTGAGCAATGATGAATGTCCGCTTATCGCTTTCCGAACACTTCTTGCAGTGCACAACAGGGATCGGCTCGCCCCAGTAGCGCTGCCGGCTAAAGACCCAATCGCGGAGCTTGTAGTTCGTTGCTGGTTTTCCTTTCCCCTCACTTTGTAAGTGCGCTACGATCTGTTGCTTCGTTTCGGTAGAATTCTTCCCCGTGTACGGGCCTGAATCAATCATAACGCCTTCACCGCTATACACCTCATTGCCCTTCAGTCGTTCCAGCCAAATCGGAAGTTCGACGCACGCCATATCCTTTTTCGAAATTGCTTCCAGCGTCAGCCATTCTACCTCGTGCTTGTCTGCTTCCTCGTCAGATACCGTAACGCGCTTCTCGCTCTTCAGGGTGAAGAGAATGGGGTATGCAAGAGCTTTTCGATTCTCACCCTTGTGCGCGGCATAGTACTCTGCCAGCACAGGCCCACCCATGACGCGTTCCAGGTGGAGATCGGCATAGCCAGTTTCCTCCAGGATTTCCCGCTTCGCGGCCGTAACAATATCTTCGCCCGTTTCCACGCCACCGACGATAAACGTCTGCCAGGGTTGGTGCTTCCACTTCAGCGTCAGGTACTGTTTGCGCTTCGGACTGTAGATGATTGCTTGAATGGCGTTGCGCGGCACGTCTGGTTTACCAGCTTGCGGTGGATTGCGATGGTCAATGAGGTGCGGCGCAATCACGGGCACGATTGGCAACTTGTACTTCTTGGCAAACGCAAAATCACGTTCGTCATGTGCCGGCACAGCCATGATTGCGCCCGTACCGTACGTCGAGAGGACGTAGTCCGCGATCCACACTGGAATCTTTTCGTTGTTCACTGGATTCATTGCGTACGCACCAGTGAACACCCCAGTTTTCTCCTTCGCTAAATCCGTCCGGTCCAAATCCGACTTCTGACTCGCCTGCTTCTGGTACTTTTCCACGTCTTTCCGCTGCTCAGTAGTTGTAATTTGCGCGACGAGCGGGTGCTCTGGTGACAGCACCATGTACGTGGCGCCGAAAAGCGTGTCTGGCCGTGTGGTGAAGACGGTAATTTTTGAAAATATACTCTCAAGAATAAATGGCTCTACGCTAGCTCTAAAGTGAATTTTATTTGCAGTAGTTTCTCTAAGTGGCGCATGAAGTTTATTTGAAAGAAACTGCAAGTACTCGCCACGATGATTTTTTTCCAAAGTGTCTGAAAGAATGAGACAAAAACGAGAATTCTTTTTTATAGCCGCATAGTTATAATCCCAAGTAAACGTTTTCCAGAATGGTCGTTCTTCTCCAATACGAAATGTCGGCTCAACGGCGGGGGCGACAAGAATGAGCCCAGCAATTGCATGTTTCAATTTCTGAACGACTTTCATTGCTACGACGCCACCTAAGCTATGACCAATGACGATGGTGTTTTCATCAATTGTGCAATGCTCTTCCACATACCCAACCTGCTCATCTTCTTTCGGTGATGTGGTATTTGGTAATTGTGGAGCTTGCACAACATATCCTTGCTGCTCAAGTCGCGCCTTCAATTCTGGAATGAAATTTTTATCAGCTCGACCAGTATAGCCGTGGAGAATGAGAAAATTGGGTTTCTCACCAGTAGGTGTTTGCGGCGGAATTGAGAAATCCACCTCCGCGCCTTCACTCTTCCCAATCCAGTTGCGCTGCAAGTGCTTGATGGAATCTGGCCAATCGAGGTTGTCTAAATCTTTCAACAGACGCTCCACGTACTTTGCGTCGGTGATCTTTACCAGCCACTGACGGATATTCTTTTTCTCCACGACCGTGCCGCAGCGCTCGCACTTGCCACCGACAACTTCTTCATTTGCTAAGCCGGTCTTATCTTTGGGGCACCAGTTAATGGGTGCTTCGGCTTCGTAGGCCAAACCCTTTTCAAAAAGCTTGAGGAAGATCCACTGCGTCCACTTGTAGTAGCTTGGATCCGTGGTATTCACTTCTCGCGACCAGTCGTAGCTAAAGCCCAGGGACTGAATCTGCCGTTTGAACGTGGCAATGTTCTTGGCTGTGGTAATTGCGGGTTGCGTGCCGGTTTTAATGGCGTAATTTTCGGC
>CAIPSZ010000130.1 GCA_903867845.1 Candidatus Kerfeldbacteria bacterium
ACGTTCTCGCGCATGGTGCCGTAGCGCACGGCATTGGTCCCGCTGGCGCGCGTGGCGCACATGCCGCCGAGGCTGGCGTCGGCGCCCGGATCGATGGGGAAAAACAGGCCGGTGGACTTCACCGCCTCGCTGCAAGCAGCCGTCGACCAACTCACCGGGACCGGAACCGCCAAGCTCTTCCAGCAAGGCAAGGCGTACGATGTCAACTGGTCGAAGCCAGATGCGAACTCCCGAACGACATTTACGTATGCTGATGGGACTCCAGTGGTATTCCTCCCTGGGAATACCTGGATTGAAGTCCTGCCAGTGGATCGCACGCTCACGGTTTCATGAGCCGACGCAGCCGGGTAAGGCTCCTCGCTATCGACCTCGATGACACGCTCATTGGTACGAGCATGCGTGTTTCTTTGGCGAACCGTCGGGCGATTCGACGCGCGATTCACGCGGGGATAAAAGTAACACTTGCCACCGGCCGAACTTTTACGACCACGTTGCCATTTGCCGAGCAACTTGGGCTGACGCACACGTTTGCCTGCTTCCAAGGCGCATTGCTTCGGGGCAAGAATAAAGTTCTTGCTTCACGTACCATGCCGCCCCAGCACTACCTGGAGATCGTCAATTTTGGATTACGGCACAACGTGCAAGTGTGCGTCTACGTCCTTGACCATGACACGGTGTTCTTCCAGCGCCCCCTGGACCGTTTTGGGAAGGAGTACTTGGACCGCATTGAACAAGTGCGGGAAATTAGCCTGGTGAACCTGCGAACGTACCCGTTCTCCCACCCGCCAATCAAGATCATGTTCGTAGCGAGCCCAGAGAAGATTATTGTTTTAGAAGCGAAAGCACAGAAAAAGTGGGGCCACAAGCTCTACATCACGCGGACGCGTGCGAATCTCCTAGAGTTCCTTCACCCGCACGTCAGCAAGGGTTTTGCCCTGCACTACCTCGCGGAGCATTACAACCTAAAAATGAGTGAGACCGCTGCTATCGGTGATGGGTACAACGACATTCCCATGCTCAAAGCTGCCGGCGTATCTTTTGCCGTGAACAATGCGTCAACCAAGGTGAAGCATTCCGCTGACCATGTCGTCGCGTCTTGCGACCAGGATGGGGTAGCGGATGCGATTGACTGGATTCTTGCAAATCGGAATCAAAAAAAGTAACCCTTCTCAAACGAGAAGGGTTACGGAAATAGCGTTGGTTAGTTGGTTTTAGTGTACTGGATCCCCCAGAAGCAGCAGCCTTTGAGGTAGCGGTAGCAGTCCGGGCTGGCAACTTTCGCGGCGCTGCCACCATAGTACGCTTTGCGTAGCTCGATTATCACCGTTGCATTTTCCTGAAGGTGGAAGGGCCCTTTCCACTCGATGAGCGAGTTGGCTTTCCCGTAGGTGGTAAAGAATCGTTCCTCACCGTTCACCTTAATGGCGAACTCCAGGGAATCGGGCTTTCGATCCAGTCGGGTCCAGTTGAACCCAAGTAGGAATATACCGTCAGGATTCTGCAGCTGGATTGTGGTGCTGAACGTGGTGTAGTTCAGCTCCCAATTTTGGCAGAATTTAAAGGTCGTGCAGCCGGGTGGAATCGTGTCGTGCACCACGAGCGTGTCGATTTGGTATACGGTATCCTGTTGGATCACAATAGTCGTGTCGTGCACCACATGCTCGATAAAGAGCGTGTCGGTGCGGTTGACGATCGTCGTATCGTGAATGTAGACGGGCACGTACGTCGTGTCGTAGTGCGTTTGTGTCAGCGTATCCACGTGGAGCACGTAGATAGTGTCTCCAGGAAGGTACGTTGTATCATGCACGCGCACGAACGTTGTGTCGAACCGAATAATTGTATCTACATGCGGCGGGAGAGTGTCGTGCACGATGATCGTGTCGAAGAACTCGGTTGAGTCATGCACGATCAGGGTGTCGACGCGCGGCGCTGTTGGTGGTTCCAATTTCTGCGCACAGCCGAGGGCAAACACGTAACCAGCGATAGCTACGCAGATGAGAAGTAGTACTCTTTTCACTTTCCACCTCCGAAGATAGAGGTGAAGAGGAAAATGCTGACGCGGAGGTGGTCAGCGTGCCAGTGGACGAATTCGTCGCCAATGATCGAACGTTCATCTGGTGACCAGACGGCTTCCAGCGCGAGGTGTCGAATTGGGGTCAGGCGTAGGCCAAGCTCCAGTCCTTCATCTTTGCGCGTGTACTTGCCGTAGCGCCAGGCGTACTCTTCCGTCCGGTGCCAGCCGCCAAGGAGTTCCAGGCTAGCTTTCCAGAACGGGCGGTAGGCCAGGAAGCAGCTGACCAGCCGATTCTGGACATCGTAACTAGTAGTACCGTACTGCTGGTCGTAGCTATAGATCGTGTGACCGACCTCGGCGACGAAGCGAATGCGGTGATTTCCCACTTGTCCCTGGAGTATGGGCATGACTTTGCCAAACGTGCTGTACGTCGCGCCAATGCCTAGCCACACTGCGCTGCGATTCTGCTTGAGCACCACCGTATCCTTTCGCGGCGCTGGGGCGGGCTCAGGTTTTGGCAGGTTTGCCAGAATCTCCATGAGCTCTTTCCTCGTCACGTAGTCAGGGAGAATTTCGCGTGTAACCGTAACAGTCACTTTGCGAAACTGTGGTCCACGGCCCATCGGTGGATCCGGCCGCAGGTAGAAAATCTGCTTTTCTGGAACGCCGATACTCTCGAGCTGAAGCGCAACGGAAAGGTCGCGACTCTTATCGAGACCCATTTCTAGTGCGTCATCGTGTGATTTCGGATTGTACTCCTTGAGATCTTCTTGTGATCTGACATACACACGAATGTTTGTGTCTTTTATGGCCGTGTCAGCAACGGGCGCAAAGTCAGTTCGGAAGTTTTTCCAGAAAGATGCTTTGACACTCATACCAACATGCAGCGGAAACCCAGACACCTCCAGGCGCATGAGCTCGGGATTTGCTGCTTCGCTCACCATAGCGAAGCAGGTGATTGGCAGGATGATCAGGATGCAGATTTTCAAATTGCGTAAAAGTTTTTCTTGCAAAAGTTACCTCCTATTCGCAAGATTGTTTATGTAAACCTTAGTGTTGTGCTCATACGTTGCGGAC
>CAIPSZ010000131.1 GCA_903867845.1 Candidatus Kerfeldbacteria bacterium
GACCATGAGGTCGTTTCACGGTACAATCGCAAGATGCCGGATCGGAATCCAGCATGACATGACGAAAGTATTTTACTTCGCTTCAGGCTCAAGCGCCTTCCGCTTCTCCTGCCGCTCGATGAGTTTGGCAACACCGTAGCAAATGAGCATCACTATCCATAATGGCAGTGTGAGCCAGGGCAGAAATCCAAACTGGATGTTGGCAAACGTGCTCGCTGCTGCGAGGACAAAAAGGATGAGTGCAGCAATGGCAAAAAATTTCTTCCAGGATACCACTTGCGTTTGTGCCATAGGTGAAATTTCTTTCTCCAATGTGTCGTGCCGAACTTGGTTCGGCACCTCTGGGTCCAGAGATCCTGAACCAAGTTCAGGATGACACGGTATGAGTTACGCGCCGACGACGGCTTTGATGCGGCGGATACCAGCAGAAACCGACTTCTCAGACACGATCTTGAAACTCTTCAGCTCTCCAGTATGCGTCACGTGCGGTCCACCGCACAGCTCTTTCGAGTAGTTGCCAATGCTGTACACCGTGACCTTCTCGGGGTACTTCTCTTTGAAGAACGCTTTGGCACCCGTGGCCAGTGCGTCCTTGATTGGCATCTCCTGCACGGTCACGGGCAGGTCTTCCACAATCTTCGCATTCACAATGGCTTCCACTTGCATGAGCTGTTCGGGTGTGAGCTTGGCGGGATAGGTGAAATCAAAGCGCAGTCGCTCGGCATTGATGTCCGAACCATCTTGCTTCACCCCTGGACCGAGCACGTCATGCAAAGCTTGGTGCAGTAAGTGCGTGGCCGTGTGCAACCGCGTCATGACCTGGCGCTCATCCTCGCCTAAGCTGGCGCTGTTCAAACCGTGGCCACCGAACTTTGCTGTGGCGCCGGCGCGCGATACGCTGCGGTGCTCGTCCAGCGCTGCTTCGAACTCCGCATCATCGAAGACGAAGCCTTTATTCCGAAGCTGGTCAATGGACGTGCCGTAGGTGGTGAAAAGCTGGACCGCAGCTTTGCCCGTAATGCGAATCTTGGACACGCCGAGTGGCTCATCTTGCTGGCTGAGCACGTGCTCCGGTGGTAACTGCTTCACCAGCTTATCGATGTCCATGAGCCGCACCTTCTCGTAGTTAACGTACTCCTTGGCAAAATCTTCCAGAATGCCTGCGCGTTTCTCCTTCAGCTCTGGGTACACGTGGCCGTACTGTGTAAGAATCGCATCGACCACGGGTTCAAAACGAAAACCTGGGTGCAGGTACTGGTCGCACGCGCGACGGAACACGCGGCGCAAGATGTACCCCTGCTCCTTATTGCTGAAGCGCACTTCATCAGCGCGGAGGAACACCGCAGACTTCAGGTGGTCGCTGGCAATGCGCAGGCGTCGGCTATCTTCTAGCTCGTCGCCCGTCGTGCCAAATCGCTCGTCCTTTTTAATCGTGTCGATAATATCGGTGAACGCGTCGGTCTGGAACACGCTGGTTTTATCTTGGAGGACCATAGCTAAGCGTTCCAAACCCATTCCCGTGTCGATGTTCTTCGACGGCAAATCCTTGAACTCCCCGGCCACGGTTTTCTCGTACTGCATGAGCACCAGATTCCACACTTCCACGAAGCGGCCACACGCACAGTTTGGCACGCAGCGCTCCCCGAGCGAGCAGGGCGTGCCCGTCCGGTCCACGTGCAATTCGGTGCACGGCCCGCACGGACCGGTCTTACCCGGTGGTCCCCAGAAATTATCCTGGATGCCAAAACCCACAATACGTTCCTTGGGTAAAAATTGCGCCCACAGTTTCGCTGACTCCAGGTCACTCGGCACGCTCCCCTTCTTGTGGCCGTGGTTTACTTCGGCATGGTAGTACGTGGCCCACAGCGTTGTGGTATCTACATGGATGATTTTCGTCATGAACTCCCAGGCGTAGCCAATGGCTTCCTTTTTGAAGTAGTCGCCTACGCTGAAGTTGCCCAGCATTTCAAAGAACGTCAGGTGCGTCTCGTCCCCCACCTCGGTAATGTCTGACGTGCGAAAGGACTTCTGCACGCTGGTGAGACGGCGGCTGTGGAAGTCCAGGTCAGGATCCTTCTCCCCCATGAAGTACGGTTTGAACTGCTGCATGCCCGCGGTCGTCAGGAGCACCGTGGGATCCCCCATGGGAATGAGCGATGAGGACGGCACAACCACGTGCTGGTGGTCTTTGAAATACGTTAGAAATTTCTGACGAATGTCCTTGAGGTGCATGGCTGCAGTGTACGCAAGGCACGCCGAACACGCAAATAAAAAAACTCCCCCCTGATTGGTCTTCAGGGAGGGGTTCATCAATGATCAAGACTTACGCAGCCTGGAGTAAGCTGATGCCTTCCAGACGGAAGGGGCACTGGCCTTCACCTTTCTGCTCTACCAATTTGGTGAAGCGAATGATTTGGCCTGCTTCCAGGAAGCGGAAGCGTGTACCGTTCTGCGGCACGCAGTGGCTGAGGATGATGGCCTCAACACCATCATACGTTTCGGCCATGCCGATGCATCGCGCAAAGTTGAACCACAGCACGCGTGCCTGACCCGGCTGCAACGCAATGCGCATTGGCTCAGTGGGCACAGGTGGTTTGGTCCGAGGGAAGTCCTTGCGATCATCCACTTTTCCGTTCAGGAACGCGATGATCTCCGGCCAGGGCTGCTTCGCGTACGGCTCGCTGAAACGCGGAACGTAGATGTCGTTTATAAAATCGAGGTAGCACTGCTCGTCGTAGACGAGCTGAGCAGTCTGGAAGAAGTTCTGACCCTGCTTCACTACAGCCACCTCCCACAAGCGGAAGCGTCCATCCTGCGTGACGTGGACGAATCGTATGTGATTCTCTGCATACCGCGCCGGAAGCTGAATGGTGCGACTGTACTTCCTGTCCGGACCATTCGCAGTACCCTGCATTTCTTCGACGGCCTTGTGCGCATCGACAAGTATGCACGTCGTTCGCGGTTGCTCTGTGCAAAGTGAAATGGTAACCACCC
>CAIPSZ010000132.1 GCA_903867845.1 Candidatus Kerfeldbacteria bacterium
AGACCTGCCCTCTTTATATCAGTGGCTCAAGAAAAATGCACATTGGCTTTGACGACCCGACTAAAGCCCGAGGCACCG
The DNA here is from genome assembly GCA_903867845.1 of Candidatus Kerfeldbacteria bacterium. GTDB lineage: Bacteria > Patescibacteriota > Patescibacteriia > PEXW01 > PEXW01 > CAIPSZ01. The sequence goes on from CAIPSZ010000132.1 coordinate 79, forward strand.
AAGAAGATACTCTGCAGGAGTTCCGCCGCGTGCGCGATGAGATCAAGGAAAGGTTGCTTATCTTTTTTAAATCACAAAATATCGGAAATTGAATATTCCAATTCTAAGGAGAAAACATATCGATGAAAAAATCAGTGATAAAGTTTGTGCTGCTCACCGCCCACCAGTCAAACCGCTCACTTGGGTGCTCTGGGTCGGGTCTTCCGGCGAAATGCTCTCACGAACGAATAGGTTATCCATTACATCATGGACCGTATAGAAGATGAGGATTTTTCCGGTGGGTAAGATGAGTAGCGACGGGGCATTGTGATCGTCCTGTGCTTCAATACCAAAGTCGCTCTTCAGGTCGTCGATCGTGGTTGTCGCTGACCAGCTGCCATTGCGGTTATCAAAGTAGCGAATCTGGATTTTTCCATCCTGGGTCACCCAGCAAGCATAGGTCCGATCGTAGAGTTTCGTAAACCGAACCGCTGCAGGTTTCTGAAACCACTCGAAAGCAGCTTGGCGGGCTAGTAGTGCGGGCCGTTGGGTGGCCGTAGCTGGTCGGACAAGTACAAAAATAGTCGCCAGTGCTAAACAGAGAATCACAATTCGACGGACGTTTTGCATCCAGTTTAGTATATCATCGTCCCCGTCTGCCTACGGGCCTGGGGTGCTCCCGATGGGTCGCACCCGTTCGATTCCTTTCCAAACGTCAGTCCTCTCACCGCAACTTCGTTACGCTGAGAGGACTGGTGCCGGGAGAGAGAATCGAACTCTCATGACCTTGCGATCGCAGGATTTTGAGTCCTGTGCGTCTACCAGTTCCGCCATCCCGGCATGGTAGCGGGGGCCGGAGTTGAACCGGCGACCTGAGGCTTATGAGTCCTCCGCTCTAACCAACTGAGCTACCCCGCCATATCATTCCTTCGATTGTGAAAATGCTCTCGCTCTATCCTGGGCAGCGCCGGGTGCTCCGCACGCTCGCATCCGTCGGCGTTCGCCCGCGCTAGCGCTTGGCTCACTGCTGCCCGTCCCGCCTGCGGCGTGACCCAACTGAGTGACCCCGCCATGCGAATTGTTACGACAGAAGCCGTACAGCCAGGATACCATGTCGCATTCTGGCACTGGCTCTACGGCTTCTTCTGGTGTCGCGAGGTTGCGGTGTTGCCGAAACGTCGCGTTGGGTGCGGGAGGGGGATTTGCACCCCCGACCTCCGGATTATGAGCCCGGCGAGCTGCTACTGCTCCATCCCGCGTAGAAGGGTGGTAAACCCTTGTCCGCCTTTCTGTTCCTTGAGTAACTTCTCAAATTTCATCGCTTCGCTGCGTGATGCTACCTCCTTTTTTGCAAGAAGGTCAAATGGCGCATCGCGTTTTGTGGAACGAACTTGTCCGGTATTGTGGCGGATAAGGCGTAGCCCCAAATCGTTCGTTTGGCCAATGTAGTACCGGTCACTCTGCTTACTTTTAAGTATGTATACAGTGTAAGGCATAAGCATTCCCGGCGAGTCCCGCGGCCGCGGGACTCCATCCCGCGTAGCGCAGCAATGCAAACAGAATTCGCTGCGATGCTGACCTAGAATAGTTGGAAAACTGGCAATCTGTCAAGGTTCCTTGACGGTGCGCACGTGCTGGAGTAAAGAGAAGGCAAACCCCAAAGGAGGACACTATAGGACCAAAGACAGCGGAAGAGCTCATTGCCATGGCGCGTGCTAACCCCTGCAATATTCCTGAACTCGCCGAAGCTTTCCTCCACTACGCGATTGGCATGGATGGGTCGTACGCCGCACTACTTACGACGCTCACATTGCTACAGCCAAAAATGTTTGAGGTACTCGGCGTGTCAATTGCCCACGTACAGGATACGCAGGGCGTACTGGAAGCTGTGCGCCAGAAGCTGCAAGTAAAGCCTGCCCCGTGATCATCGATCATGGGGTTTTTCTTGCTATACTGGAGTTACCTATGGCGCGTGTCATTGCAGTCGTCAACCAGAAAGGCGGGGTGGGGAAGACCACCACTGCCATTAACCTCGCTGCCGAGCTCGCGGAGCTCGGAAAGTTCGTTCTGCTCGTGGACATTGACCCGCAGGGGAATGCTTCTTCCGGGATTGGCATCAACCATCGGGATGTTGAGCACGGGGTGTACCACGCGCTCATTGGGGCAAAGTCCTTTCGGGATATCATCACGCACACCAACGTGGATGGGTTGAAAGCTGCACCGGCAACCATGGACCTGGCTGGGGCGAATGTCGAGCTGGTGCCACTGGAACGGCGCGAGTCCCGCCTGCGCGAAGCTCTGGCCGAAGTACGCCACGACTACGACTACATCCTCATCGACTGCCCGCCCAGCCTTGGGTTGCTTACGGTGAACGGCTTGGTAGCCGCTGAGGAAATTCTCATTCCGGTGCAAACGGAGTACTACGCCCTGGAAGGTTTAGGCCAGCTCGTGGAGACCATCGACCTCATTCGCCAGCACCTGCAACCCGGCCTCACCGTGCTCGGGGCGGTCATGACCATGTACGACGAGCGGAACAAACTCTCCCAAGCGGTGTTCAACGAGCTCTACCAGTACTTCCCGAATAAAATATTCCGCACGGTCATCCCGCGCAACGTGAAACTCGCCGAAGCCCCAAGTCATGGCAAGTCCATCCGCCACTTTGACGCCAGTAGCAAAGGCGCGAAGGCGTACGAAAAGCTCGCCCGGGAAGTGGTGGAAACCGAAGGCACTCCAGAGTAGACTTACTTCTATGGCAACAACCTCACTCGGTCGCGGTCTCTCCTCGCTCATTCCTGGCGCGTCCAATGCGAACTACTGGAGCGGTGACACCGCAAAGAAATCTGGCGAGCGCATTGAGCATATTCCGGTCGGCCGCATTGTCGTCAACCCGCACCAGCCACGCGAGCGTTTCGAACGGCAGGGGATGGAAGACCTTGTCGCGTCCATTAAAGAGCACGGTATCTTACAGCCGCTGGTGCTCACCGAAACGCCACGGGGCTACGAGCTCATTGCTGGTGAGCGGCGTTTGCGCGCGGCGAAAATTGCCAACCTCAAAGATGTGCCGGCAATCATCCGCAGTGCGACGAACCAGCAGAAGTTGGAATTGGCTGTGGTGGAGAATGTCCAGCGCCAGGATTTGAACCCCCTGGAACGTGCCAAAGCGTACCAGCAACTTATTGACGAGTTTTCTCT